>NZ_JBJUSF010000014.1:0-55926 GCF_046098195.1 Streptococcus sp. ST14 | reverse complement strand
TTGTCGTTAAAAACATTGTACCGTAAAAGGACTGTTATATGGCCTTTTTACTTTTACACAATTATACGGACTTTATCAAAAATGTTCCTATTTTCTTTATTTTATGCTGTTAATACATTTTTATTTCCGAATTAAAAATAATCCTATAAAAACTACTGATTTATGAGATAAATTAGATCACCTATTTTAAAAAAGCATCAAACTATAAACTAGTAGGTTCCACACTAAATGTAGCCCCATACTGCCCCATAAGTCAGATTTATAGCGTACAAGCCCTAAAAACATCCCAAGTGAAACATATAAACACCAAGCTAGAATGGTTCCTGGATGATGTGCTAAGGCAAATAAAACACTTGTCAAAGCAACTCGAATATCTAATTTTCTGACCAAGTTCCATAAAATTTCTCGATACAGAAATTCTTCAACCATACTCGCATTGATTAAGAACAATAAAAATGAAAACCAAGGAACTTGATGTTGAAGGCCAATTAAGTTTGCTTGATTCGTGCTTCCTTGAGCATGAATCAGACTAAAACATAGACTTATAATCAGTAGGCTAACGAATCCAATACCAAGCCATTTCATCCTAGTTTTCATATTGACCTTGGCCACTTGTTTACGTTGAACATACATCCATAAAAAAGAAATGAGCGACGCTCCATAGAGAATCTCTAGTATAGTTAACTCACCGATACAAAGCAATTTCAGTAAGTATAAGGATACCAATAGGACATTTACTTGTTGGAATATATAAACTGGAATTATTCTTTTCATAGTTACCTCCGAAATAAATCTTCATAATCTAAATCTAATGCCTGCACAATCCTTTCTACCCATGGACTTTGAGGCATTCGTTGTTCCATCTTGTAGTGACGAATCTTTTGATACAAACGATTCAATTCACTTGGATAGTGAAACTCTCCCGCAAACATTTTTCTGGTTAACTCAATCCAGCTGATATTTCTTTCAGCCAAAATAATGGACAAGTTCTCCCAAAATCGTTCAGCCATATTGCTTCTCCTTTAGTTAGATAAATAATGTGTTTGTGCCATGTAAATCAATTGTTTCGTATCTCTTGGCAATAAAGCTCTAGCTTCCTCCAAATTTAGATTTGGATAAACTCGCTTATTTGAAACCGCAAGAGGAAGTCTGATGGTTAGTTCAGGATTTTTTAATATCATTTCAATGAAAT
Organism: Streptococcus sp. ST14; assembly: GCF_046098195.1. Classification (NCBI taxonomy): domain Bacteria; kingdom Bacillati; phylum Bacillota; class Bacilli; order Lactobacillales; family Streptococcaceae; genus Streptococcus; species Streptococcus sp. ST14. The sequence goes on along the minus strand of NZ_JBJUSF010000014.1, from coordinate 54,734 downwards.
CCGTTAGTCTTAAATTGTCACGGTTCTTAAATCGTAATAAATTAGGAGATAAAAACTCAAAACAATCTGAAGAATAGCTCATCATCTCAATTAATTTATCCCTTGTCATTTCAGAAATCGAATGACAGGATACCTCAATGCCATAGTTTTGGAAGAATTCTAAAAGAATTTGATTTCTATGGTTATTTTTACTTAGATAGAGATCAATCATGTGAGACCTCCCAAAGATTCGGTTCCATTTGATATTCTGAGACGATTAAGGAATCTAATAAATTGGAGAAGTTAATTGATTTCTTGTCTTCATCATAAGCTTTTACAGTTACTTGGGTTGTAAGTATTCCCTCTTTTCCCTCGGCTCGATAGCCTTGCCCATATAAAACAAAAACAAGATTATGATTATCATCTATAAAGGCATCAGCTCCGTTCTTTATATCCTGACTTTCAAGGAATTCCATAATGTTTTGAAGATAGGATTCGTAAAATAGGGGGTAGTTGTGTTTTTTATGGTAATCATCTAAAAATGTCACCTCAAACTCACATGGATAATTGGGCATCAAAAATATTTGTTCATCCAGCTGTTTGATTTCTGCGTCATGTAATTCTGTTTCTAATTCATCACAATCTAGTATTGATTCTTTATTTAATGCTTTCATCTTTTTCCTCTATTTCTTTTAATTTCTTTGCGATTGCAGCAATCACAGGAACGGTTACACTATTACCAGCTTGTTTATAGAGCTGACTATTACTAGAGACTTTTCTAGCAGCTTCAAAAGCCCAATCAGGAAAGCCCTGCAGTCTAAAACACTCTTTAGGAGTGATTCGTCGTATCCTCAAACGGTAAAATTGCCCATCAATTAAGACACCAGCTACTTGGTAAACTTGTTTATCTTCTCCTTCATAGCTAGCCACTACTACTCCCATTTGCCCACTAGTTGTTAACGTATTCGCTATACCTTTTCCAACTCTACCACGACGATACTGAGAACTTGGTCTTTCTAAATTGATTGAATCCCCAATCTCTGCTTGAGCATATCCTTTTTTAGTTGCCTCACGGACTTTTAGAAATTGGATTGGTTCTGGAATCAGTATTTTGGGGATTTTATCTCCACCTTGCATTGTAGTCAGTGTTGGAGATAAGCCCTCACTTCCATAGACGCGACCAGTTTCCTTAAAGCTAGTTGGTAAATCTCCAACAACGACAATACCATGGCGATCCTGAGTATTTAAAGTAAACATTGGCTCTTGATTATCCTTAAAACGTCTACCATTTTGTCTCTTGTCTAATCTATCTGGTGTAATGCAAGGAATCGCAACCTTAAATCCTTCTCCTTTTCCACGAACTAATGTTGGCGCAAGACCTTCTGAATAATAGACTTCACCACTCATTCCACATCTTGATGGATTCAAATTTCCTAGTGCTTTCAAAGTCTCAGAGTTAGTTGCTTGACCTTCTCGTCTGAAAGGAAATAAGAGTCTGGTACCTTTCTTTCTAGAATGTCCGAGAATAAACACCCTCTCTCTGTTTTGGGGAACGCCAAAATCCTTACTGTTAAGCACCTGCCACTCAACATCAAACCCCAACTCATCAAGTGTGGTAAGGATTGTGGTGAACGTCCGTCCCTTATCGTGATTGAGTAGGCCTTTAACATTTTCAAGAAAAAGAAAACGTGGTTGGATTTGTTTGGCCGCTCGAGCAATTTCAAAGAATAAAGTTCCTCTAGTATCTTCAAATCCCAATCGTCTTCCTGCGATTGAAAATGCTTGACAAGGGAATCCCCCACAGATGATATCGACTTTCCCTCTAAGTTTTTTAAATTCGTCATCTGAAACATCTCGTATGTCATGAAATTCTATTTCTCCTTCCGTTTGAAAAATGGACTTATAAGATTTCCTAGCAAATTTATCAATCTCACAAAATCCAATACACTCATGTCCAACACTTTCCATTCCTAGTCGAAAACCCCCGATACCTGAAAATAAATCAATAAATCTCATTTCTTTATCACCCCTTTCTTATCGACTATCATTGTCAGAACTGTCACTCCACTTGAAATGACAATAAGCATAACTAATATCCACTCGATTGGCGACATTTAACCACCTCCTTTTCTAACACGGTTATTCCAAACAGAATACAAGCCGTTAAACACAAATTCAGCCAAAACTTCCGCTCGTCTAACAAAGCGAACATTGTCAAGAGCATACTGATAGATTCTCTCAAAATCAGTCATAGCAATTTCACTGGCTGTTTCAGAAAAACCTTCTCGTCTAAATTGATCTTGTACCAATCCCCAAATATAATCTCGATCATATTTTGTGACCTTTTCTACTTTTCTTCTCAAGATAGGTTGAGTATTCCTTTCTTCCTCATCCTCAATAAATAAAGAATCAGTCTCACTATATTTAGTCTCACTAACTTCAGTCTCACTAGGGGCTGAATATGAGACGGGGGGCGTTTCATTTTCAACCTGCCCTAGTCTTTTTTTAACACTAGGCCTATTTGAATTACCTACTGGGGTAGAAGACAATTCCCCTAAATAAATCTTATTAGCAAGTCTCCCTTTCTCACTTGAAGACTGTTGAACTTCATCAATTAAGTCATATTCTTTAAGAGTTTTTTTGATGGACAGTAATTTTGACTTCGAACAACCTAACAGTCTCATCAGTTTAGAATTAGAAAATACTAAATAGACTGATCCTTCTTCATCTATCCAACCACGACTGAGAGATAATTCTAAACGATCTTTTAAAATAGAATAAGCCACCTTTACTTCTAGTTTCATATCCATATATTTCTCGTCTTCAAAAAGAATTTTAGGTAATTTGTAATACCGTTCTGAAGTTTGGTATTGATTTGCGGTAATTCGTTTCATAGCGCTCCTCCAAGTTCTTTGAGTATTAAATCTCCACTTGATTCCAATCGAACCAAGCCACTTTTTTCTAATTCAGCCATAAGAGAGATGGCCTCAACAATATCTATTCCCATTTCACGTACTAAAAATGAAATAACAATATAGCGTGATGATTGTAATTCTTTTGTCATTTTTCCTCCAGAAAATAAAAAAAGGAGAACAATATTCAACTGTTCTCCAAAATAATTTTATTAAAAAGAAAAACCCTGCCAAATTAATTTTTGGTAGGGTTTTTGGCAGGAAACTAAATTAATTTATCAGTTTCTAAAATGTGTTCACGATTCTAAAAGGCTGATACTATAGTATTCCGAATTCTAATTGGTATATGCCTCTTATTTAAGAGTAACTGAAGCTCCAGCTTCTTCCAATTTAGCTTTGATTTCTTCAGCTTCTGCAGTTGGAACGCCTTCTTTGATGACACCTGGTGCACCATCAACAAGTTCTTTAGCTTCTTTAAGTCCAAGACCAGTGATTTCACGTACAACTTTGATAACGCCAACTTTTTTGTCACCAGCAGCTGTCAACTCAACGTCAAATGAGTCTTTAGCAGCACCAGCGTCAGCAGCACCAGCTGCAGCAACAGCTACAGGAGCAGCTGCAGTTACACCAAATTCTTCTTCGATAGCTTTTACAAGGTCGTTCAATTCAAGGATTGAAGCTTCTTTAATTTCAGCAATAATGTTTTCAATGTTCAATGCCATTGTTATTTCCTCCAAATAAGTTTTTAATTTTATAATCGTTTTTTCGTAGCTAAGCTACGCTGCGTAGCTTAAGATTAAGCTGCGTCTTCTTTGTTGTCTGCAACCGCTTTGACTGCAAGAGCAACGTTGCGCACTGGCGCTTGAAGTACAGAAAGGAGCATAGAAAGAAGTCCTTCGCGGTTTGGAAGAGTTGCAAGAGCAACGATTTCTTCTTTAGATGCGACAGCGCCTTCGATTGCACCACCTTTGATTTCAAGTGCTTCAGCGTTTTTAGCAAAGTCGTTCAAGATTTTCGCTGGTGCGATAACATCTTCGTTAGAAAATGCTACTGCAGATGGTCCAACAAATACTGATGCAAGATCTTCAAGACCAGCTTTTTCAGCTGCACGACGCAAGATTGAGTTTTTAATGACTTTATACTCAACTTCGCTTCCACGAAGCTCACGACGAAGAACTGTATCTTGCTCAACTGTCAAACCACGAGCGTCTACAACGACGATAGATGCAGCAGCTTTCATTTTTTCAGCTACTACGTCAACTAGTTCCGCTTTTTTAGCAATAATTGCTTCACTCATTAGTGTGTTCACCTCCGTAATTATTTTGCTTGGGGAATTTTTCCAAAAGAAAAACGCGCCCAAACCTAGACACGAAAGTACAATACGCTTCTTTTTACATGATACGTTTTGTCCTCGGTAGGATATTTACGAGTCAAGCTCCCCTACTGTCTTAGGCAGTTTTTTCAAACCGTATATAAGTATAGCATAGACAAAAAAAGAATGCAAGATTTTTGCAAACTTTTTTTGAATTTTTTTAAATCTCTACTGTCAAAACTTTGCCTTGCTTAACCACCTGTTCTCCAGCGATATAAACATCGTCAACATCACTGGCTTTGACTGCATAAACCAGGTGAGAGAGCATATTTTTCTGAGGCTGAAGATGGATTTTTCCCTGTGGTTGAATGACCAGAAAATCTGCTTGCTTGCCAACTTCTAGGCTTCCTATCTGCTTTTCCATTCCTAGAACCTTAGCACCCTCTATCGTCAGAGCTTTGAGGGCTGTTTCAATAGGAAATTGGCTGGCATCTCCACTTTTCATCTTTTGAAGAAGGGCTGCTGTGCGTCCTTCCTCAAACATATCTAGATTGTTATTGGAAGCAACCGAGTCTGTCGCAATCCCCACTGCTACTCCTGCTTTTTGGAGTTGGATGATTGGAGCGATTCCAGAAGCCAGTTTGAGGTTACTGATAGGATTATGGGCGATTGCTACATGAGAAGTTGCCAAGCGTTCAATTTCTCTCTCGTTTAATTCGACCCCGTGAGCAAAGACAGACGGATGATCTAAATAACCCAGTTCTTCTAGAAAGGCGAGGGGACGTTTGCCATAGCGTTTGAGGATAATTCCTGACTCTTCCTTGGTCTCTGCCACATGGATATGGATAGGAATGTCCAGCTTTTTTGCCATATCTAAGCTCGCTTCCAGCAAGTCTCTACTACAGCTGTAGGGAGAATGTGGAGCTACCATAACCTTGAAATTTGGGTTTTCATATCCTAAGATTTCCTCTATGATGGCTCGGGTTCTGCTTATGGTCTCAGCAGTTGTTTCTGCCTCTGAAGAAAAGAGGGTCGGTGAGAAATAACAACTCATCTTGGAAGCCTTAACTGCCTGATAAATTTGCTCAATATCCACACCATTGGGATTATACATATCGTTGAAGGTTGTTGTTCCTGACTGGAGCATCTCTGTCAGAGCTTCTTTGACTGCCTTGGTAGTCATATCGGGAGTAAATCCTGCTTCTGCTGGCCAGATATAGTCATTGAGCCATTCGTGGAGATTGCTGTCATCCTGAATTCCTCGCAAACCTGTCATGGCAGAATGGGTGTGGCAATTAACCAAACCAGGCATGATCCAGGCTCCCTGATAGTCTATAATCTGCTCAGCTTGCTCTAAAATATCTGGCTCCTCTTGGCCGACATAGACGATTTGAGAGTCCTTAACGGCTAAGACACCATCCAAATAAACATGGAAATCTTTGTCACAAGTCACGATATTTACATGCTGATAGACTTTCATTGTTTTCTCCTTCTAAGACCCTGATTTTTTCTAGCTATTGTAACAAAAAAGTCACCCGAAGGCAACTTTTTTCGTTCATGAGATTTCAAAATAGAAAGGATTATTCAGAGCTAAAATCTGCAGCTTTCTGCATTTGGTAATACTTGCCCTTTCTAGTCATGAGGTCATGATGATTGCCATACTCAACAATATCACCATCTACCAAAACTAGAATCAAATCCGCATCCTGAATGGTTGACAAACGGTGAGCAATGATAAAGCTTGTGCGCCCCTTCATGAGTTTGGCAAAGGCATCCTGTACTAGCACCTCTGTCCGTGTATCGATGGAGGAAGTCGCCTCGTCTAAGATAAGAATCTTTGGAATAGCTAGAAAGACTCGGGCGATGGTCAAGAGCTGGGCTTGCCCAACAGAGAGAGATTCTCCTGCATTTTCCAACTTGCTATCGTATCCCTGAGGCAACTGTTGGATGAAAAAGTCTGCATTGGCTGCTTTTGCGGCAGCAATCACCTGCTCCCTACTGGCATCAGGATTTCCAAAGGCAATATTGTCATGAATGGTCCCTTGCTTGAGCCAGGTTTCTTGGAGTACCATCCCAAACTGCTGTCTCAATGACGCTCGGGTATAATCATAAATGGACTGCCCATCTAACAAGATATCTCCCGAGTTAATAGGATAAAAACGCATGAGGAGATTGATAAGAGTTGACTTACCAGCACCTGTCGGACCAACGATGGCTACCTTGCTACCAGCTGGGATATCGATAGACAAATCCTTAATCAAGATCCTTTCAGGATTGTATCCAAAAGAAACATGCTTAAAGGAAATGGCTCCCTTAACTTGGTCACTGGTCAAGATTTCCTTACCTGTTTCAGCCACCTCTGGACTTTCTAAGACAGCATAGACACGCTCTGCACAAGCTAAAGCACTTTGCAACTCAGCTAGCACTGAAGAAATATCGTTAAAGGGCTTGGTGTACTGTTGGACATAGTTCAAAAAAGTCACTAAACGCCCAATGGTCAAGGTTGAACCCATCATGATACGATAGGCTCCCACTCCAGCAAGAAGAGCATAAATGAGCGCATTGACAAAGCGAGTCGAGGGATTAACCGTTGAGGAATAAAAGATAGCTGACTGAGAATAACTTGCGTAGTTGCCATTCGCCTCGTGCAGTCTTTGGATAAACTCTGTCTGAGCATTGAAGGACTGGATAATAGTCTGCTGGCTAAGTGATTCTTCAATCAACTGAGTCTGAATTCCCCTCGTCTCTGTTTGCTTCTGAAAGAGATGATAGGACCGTTTGGCAATAAAGCGTGAAATAACCATGGACAGTGGCGTCAACAACAAGACCAAGAGGGTCATGAGGAGATGAATTTGGAGCATGGCTAGAATACTAACCAAAATCATCAAAACACCAATGAAAAATTGGTTAAAAATCATGGTCAAGCCAGTTGCCAACTGTTCTATATCTGTAGTCACACGACTGACCATCTCTCCACTGCTCTGCCGATCCACAAAAGCAATCGGTAACCGATGAAGTTTATGGATGATTCGCTCTCGCAAGTCTCTGGTATAAGAGAAGATTAGACGATTATAAAGAAGAGGATTGGCCCATTGTACCAGAGTATTTCCTATGACTACCAAGATCATCTGAATGAAAATCTGCCAAAAAACTGGTGAAGAATCAGCAACTAGGACCTGGTCAATGACCTGCCCAATCAGAATAGGTAAGTAAATTGATAAGCCAACTTGGGCAATAGTTCCTAGAAAGGCTAGGAAAAGGAGGAAAGGATGGCTTAATAAATCCTTAGCCAAACGCTTGAGCGTCTGGTTTGCAGTTTGTCGTTTCATGCTAGTCCTCCTTTCCATGTTGGGATGCATTGATTTCGCGATAGACTTGGCTAGTCTTCATCAATTCCTCGTGCTTGCCAACAGCTAGGAGCTCACCTTTTTCCAAGAGGAGAATCTGATCCGCCATCTGTAGAGTCGAGGTTCGTTGCGAAATCAAGATTAAACTCGTATGCGGTAAGTTTTCTCGGATAGCTCTCAAGAGCTTAGACTCGGTAATGGTATCGAGGGCCGAGGTTGCATCATCTAGGATGAGAAACGGAGCTCGACGCAAGACCGCTCGTGCGATGGACAGCCTTTGTTTTTGTCCGCCTGAGAAATTTCGTCCTCCTGTCTCAACTAGGGTATCTAAGAGACCTTCCTTATCACTGACAAAATCCTTAGCTTGCGCCATATCCAAGGCCTGCCAGAGTTCTTTGTCAGTTACTTCTTGATCTAAACCTAGAGTCAAGTTGGCACGAATGGTTCCTTTAAATAGTTCTACTTTTTGGGGCACATAGGCAATCCATGACCGCCATTCCTCCAAATTACGAGGACTACGCCCATCTCGATAAAGGGAAATGCTTCCTCTATCTGTTGGATAAAGACCAAGTAAGACTTGCACCAAGCTTGACTTACCAGAACCCGTTCCCCCAATGATACCAAGGATGTGCCCTTGAGTCATATCAAAGGAAATGTTTCTCAGAGAAGGCTGGGCCGCATCAGGATAGGTAAAGGTTAATTCTTGGACTTGCAAAACCCGATCACCGGTAGCTTGCTTTTCTTCTAATTCTGAAAAAATATCTTCTGGAGCTTCGGTAAAAACTTCCTCAATTCTCTTGGCTGAGATATAGGACTGGTTGAGAGAATTGATCAGCATGGCGAGCTTAACCAATTCCACCAAAATCTGTAAGAGATAGTTGATAAGGGCAATCAGGGCACCTTGACTGAGTAAACCTCCTTGAATTGAAATATAGCCCTGCCAGATGATGACGAGAAGAGTTCCATTGACAATCAGATAAGTCAGAGGTGTTAACAAACTAGACCAGAAACCCGTCTTTTCTTGCAATCTAGCATAAACTTGGTTAAGGGTTTGAAAAATCTGTAACTCTCGTTTTTCCTGACCAAAAGCACGAATAACTCGCATGCCTTGTAATTGCTGGCGCGTTTCCTGAACCAGCTGATCCGTTTTCTTTCTGAGACTGCTGTAGAGAGGATTGACCAGTCGAGAGAGACCGACAATGACAATCGTCAAAATGACAACCATAACTAAGAACCAGAAAGTCAGCTCAGCCGAGATGCGATAGGCCATAAAAATGGCTCCAAAAACGATAATAGGCGCTCTCAAAAAGAGGCGCAGGAATTGATTGATACCAGTCTGAATCTGGTAAGTATCCGAAGTCAAGCGAGTCACCAAGCTAGAAGTTGTCAAACGATCTCTGCTGTCCTTGGGTAAGGAAAGAATATGACGATAAAGGTCGTCTGTCAGTTCTTTGGCAAAACCCACCGCAGCCTTAGCTGAGTAAAACTGGGCTACCAAGGCCACTAAAACGCCAATCACTGCAAAGATAAGGAGCAGGCCAATCTGCATCCAGAGATGCCCTTGATCTCTCTGGGGCAAGGATTGGTCAACAATCCCAGCAATCACCATGGGAACCAAGAGTTCAAAAACAGCTTCTAGCAACTTGAACAAGGGTGCTAAAATGGATTCTTTGATATAGGGTTTGAAGTAAGATAGTAAGTGTTTCATAAATCCCTTCTATTCTTATTCTGGAAATGAAGAAAGTGGGAAGCCCCACCCTCTCAGTTTTATTTGTTTAAGTAAGGTAATAGATAGCCATATCCTGCTTTTTCCATCTCATCCTTGGCTACAAAGCGCAAGGAGGCAGAATTAATACAGTAACGCAGGCCACCTAACTCCTGAGGTCCATCTGTGAAGACATGACCCAAGTGAGCATTGCCCGAGCGAGAACGAACCTCGATTCGCTCCATTCCATGGCTCAAATCCTTGTAGTAGTGAATCAATTCCTTAGAAATCGGACGACTAAAACTTGGCCAACCACAACCTGAGGCAAACTTATCCTTGGCGCAAAAGAGTGGCTCTCCCGTTGTTATGTCGACATAAATCCCTTCTTCAAAGGTCTGGTCATAAGCATTACTAAACGGCGCTTCTGTAGCAGCTTCTTGCGTAACACGGTAAGACTCTTCAGTTAAGCTTTCCTTTAACACCTCTTGACTAGGCTTTTCATAGTTAGATGCGTCAATCAATGGCTTATCAGCATCCGTCACATCGATATGACAATAACCTGAAGGATTCTTCTTGAGATAGTCTTGATGGTAGTCTTCTGCTAAAATGTAGTGGCGAAGTTTCTCCACCTCTACTGCAATCTTTCGACCCAGCATACGCTCCTGCTCCTGCACCACTGTATAGATAGCTGGCAGATCTGCTTCATCTTGGTAATAAATCCCCGTTCGATATTGACGACCTCGGTCATTCCCTTGTTGGTTAATAGACAAGGGATCAATAACACGGAAATAATATAGCAAAATCTCTCTAAGTGACACTGCTTTCTCATCATAAATCACTTGAACAGTCTCTGCATGGTCTGTTTCCTTGAGCAACTGGTAATTGGTCGTTTCGACTTGCCCATTAGCGTAGCCGACACTGGTTGCTAGCACTCCTGAAATTCGTGAAAAATACTCCTCTAGGCCCCAAAAACAACCACCTGCTAGATAAATTTCTGCCATCTTTATTTCTCCTTTATCAAGTTTTTAACTAATACTCTTCAAAATCTCTTCAAACCACGTCAGCTTACATCTGCAACCTCAAAACCATGTTTTGAGCAACCTGCGGCTAGCTTCCTAGTTTGCTCTTTGATTTTCATTGAGTATAAACTTCTTTTCAAAAAAAGGATAGGAAGCCCTCAGGTCGAGAGTTTCCCCATCCTATCCTCTATTTCTTTACTTTGTTTGGACACGGACACCTTGGGTATCAACTTTCAAATCATGCAGTTTGCCTTTGAAAGGTTGCTTTTGCAATTCTGCCTTAATCGCTGGCATCTTGTCATGAGAAGCCAAGACCATAACTGTCGGTCCGGCACCAGAGAGATAGGTCGCATAGGCTCCATTCTCTTTAGCTACTTGCTTAATCGTAGCAAATTCACGGACCAGACTTTGACGATAGCGCTCGTGGAAGAGGTCCCCCTCGATTGCTTGACCAGCTGTCACCATATCTCCTGCTAACAAGGCTGCAACGGCCACATTGGCGATAGAACTAGCTGCAACAGCTTCCTTGTAGGACAATTTCTTAGGAAGGACACCGCGGCTGTCTCGAGTGCGCAATTCATAGTTGGGAATATAAGCTAGAAAATCACACTCTGGGAAGGCAGCCACAATCGCTGAAACATTTCCTTCAACAGAACTTGCAATAACGAGATTGCCGTAAATTGCTGGAGCTACATTGTCAGGATGTCCTTCAATCTTGGTAGCCAACTGCAATTTGTCGTGGTTAGATAAGTTGAGATTGCCCAGTTGGTTAGCCAGTTCAATTCCAGCAACGATAACCGAGCTAGAAGAACCCAAACCACGCGCCAAGGGAACATCACTGGTCATTTTCAAGCGTCTCGGTTGCAAGTCAGGCGCAATTTGCAAGGCAATCTTAAGCAAAAGATTACGCTCGTCATGGGGAATCCATTTGCCAATCTGGTGTTCAATCAACCACTCATCCCGTTCTTCACAAACCTCAATTTGAAGATACTTGGTTACAGCTACACCGACCGAATCAAAACCTGGCCCGATATTGGCACTGGTTGCAGGTACAATAATCTTCATCCTATTCTCCTAACACCTTGAAGGTATTCAAGAGGTCAAATTCTGAAGCTTTGGCCAACTCAGCTGAAACATTCTCAAGCTGCGCTTTATTAATCTTATGAGTGATAATCACTACACGCGCCTTGTCACCCTCTTTACCATCTTGGAGGATTTGCTTGAAGGAAATATCTTGAGCGTTGAAAATCTCAGCCAATTTCAAGACCTGACCTTTTGAGTCTGGAGCCAAGATTGAGAAGTAGTAATTAGCTTTAACATCTTCTGGATTAGCCAAAACCAAGTCACGGCTGTATTCGTTGAAGTCTTTACCAATAGTGCCATCATTCAAGCGACGAACGATACGGACAATGTCCGCTACAACACTTGTTGCAGTTGGTTTTTGACCAGCACCTGGTCCGTAGTACATCGATTCACCGATGCCGATAGACTCCACAAAGACTGCGTTCATTACTCCATTCACACTGGCAAGTGGATGTGCTTTAGGTAGGAAGGTTGGAGTCACTTCTGCAGCAATACCTGAAGGAGTTTCCTCGATAGAACCAACTAATTTCACTACATAGCCAAGGTCTTGGGCTACAGCTACATCTTCTGGTGTGATGTTGCGGATTCCCTTGTGGGCTACATCGTCAAAGGCAACCTTCATACCAAAAGCAAACTGGCTCAAAATCACCATCTTGTAGGCTGCATCAATCCCATCCACGTCATTTGTAGGATCGCTTTCTGCAAAACCTAATCTTTGTGCTTCAGCCAAAGCATCATCATAAGACCAGCCTTCTTCCACCATCTTGGTCATCATGAAGTTAGAAGTTCCGTTAACGACACCAAGAACGCGCGTGATTTTATCAGAAGCCAATGAATTTGCTAGAGTGCGAAGAATTGGAATACCACCAGCTACTGCTGCTTCGTAGTAAAGTGCTACATTATGCTCTTTAGCAATTTCTAACAATTCTGCACCATGAACAGCCAAAAGGTCCTTGTTAGCAGTAACAACGTGTTTCCCAGCTTCTAAGGCACGAGTGATAAAGGTTTTAGCTGGTTCGATACGCCCCATCAATTCCACTACGATTGTAATGTCTTTATCTGACAAAATATCATCTACATTGGTTACAAAGTTAAAGTCATTTCCTGCTGCAAGCAAGCGGTTCTTTTCATCTTCATCCTTGACCAATACCTTGGCTACTTCAATCTCTGAATGAGCTGACTGAACGATTTTTTCTCCATTTTCCTTTAGGAGGAATGGCACACCACTTGCAACGGTACCAAATCCGAGTAAAGCAATTTTAACTGTCATGTTTGTCTCCTAGAAATTTTCTGATATAGCCATTATAACAGAATTTTGTGAAAATTCCTATTATAGTAAATCACTATTTCGATCTAGAAAAGAAAAAACGAATCCCATGATTCGTCTTTCTTGATAAATGAAAATTGATTTTAAAAATTATGAACGAATCTTTTGCAGACCGAGAACTGCGTCATGGTTAATCAATATTTGCCCATACTCTTGCAAAACGGAACGACTGATGTCACTGTCGTCTGCAAATTCACGCATACGAGCCAAGAGCCAGGCCGGATATGGACTAGGATGATTTTCTACATCGACTAAGATTGTCAAATAGTAGTGCCCATTCATCTTATAGAGCTCAGAGGTTTCCATCTGGTAGTTAACCGTCTTTGCAAAAGCAACTAAGTCAGCAAGGCTTGCAAAGCGCAGGATATAGTAGATATAAGGTTCTTTCTTACTCTCAGTCTCCTTGTCTGCCTGCTCTTGCTCTTCTGCCTTTGCTTCGACCTGCTCTAGAGATTGGATGGCCTCAATATCGTCCTTGGTCTTATCTGCAATGCTCTTTTCCAAGGTTTTGAGAAATTCATCTGGCGACATTTGGGCTAATTCTTCCATGTCTGGTAGATCCGCCAAATCTTCAAAATCCAGATTTTGGTCAATCTTGGATTTGGTCACAAAGACGTCGACCTTGTCTGGTTTTGGCGTTACACGAAAACTCAGCATGCCACTATCCAAGAAATTGTCTGGCATCTCTAACTCATCTAGAATAGCATAGAAAAACTCTTCAGTTTTTTCCTGAGGAACGAGAAAGTCTGCAATCTCCATTCCTCGGTCCATCAAATCATCTAAAGTCATTGTGATTTTCAGTGTTGTATCACTAATTTGTTTCATCTTCATATCTAGTAACCTCATACTTTCAGTCTATCTATTATACTAGATTTTTACGATTTTATCAAAAGAATGAAGCGAGAATGTGATATAATACTAGATATGATTTTAGATTTAAGAAAGAAAGTTCAATGAAAAATATAAAAGTAAATGCCTTGGCCAGCTTGCTGGTCAATATTCTCAATATCGTTTTTCCACTGATAACCAATCCTTATCTGACGCGGATTCTCAGCAAATCCAACTACGGTTATTTCAATACAGCTAATACCTGGGCAAGTTTCGTTATTCCACTAGCTGCCTTTGGAATATACAACTACGGGATTCGAGCTATTAGTAAGGTCAAGGATGACAAGAATAAAATCAACTACGTCTTTTCTAAGTTGTTTTATATCTCGGTTTTCACCTCTCTCCTGACGACAGGTATCTACTTCCTCATTATCTTCTTTGACACCAGCATTGAGAATCTGAAAGTCCTGTACTACATCCTAGGGGCCCAAGCACTCTTCCAATTTCTCAATATCGAATGGATGAACGAGGCTTATGAAAACTATGCCTTCATCCTCTATAAAACATTAATTATTCGAATTACCATGCTGGTCGCTATCTTCGCCTTTGTTAAAACGGCAGATGATATCGTTCCTTATGCTATCGTTATGACAGCGACCACTATCCTCAACTACCTGCTCAGTTTTCTTTGGATTAAGAGAGAAGTTTCTTTTGTTAAGATTGGTTTCGTCGAATTAGCTAAAGCTTCTAAACCACTCTTTACTATGCTTCTCCTAGCAAACGCTAATATGCTTTATACCTTGCTAGATAGAATGTTTATCACCAAGGGACCGGATGAGAACTATATTTCCTACTATACAATTGCCTATAGTATCGTCATGTTGATTGCCAGTGTCTTGAGTGGAGCTATCAACGTCAGTATTCCACGCCTCGGCTACTATCTCGGGAAAAAGGATTACAAGTCCTATAATTATCTCGTGAATCAAGCGGCATCCTTATTCTATTTCCTTATGGTTCCAACTAGTATCGGGATTATGATATTGGGACGGTACGCAACTGTTATTTATTCTTCTGAAAAATATCTTGAAGCGGGTATCGTAACTAGCGTCTTCGCTTTTCGTACCATCATCTGGGCTATTGAATTGATTCTTGGTAAACAGATTATCTTTATCAACGATCATGAAAATCGCTTAACTGCCTTCTACTTCCTTGGTGGTGGTGCCAATATACTATTAAATAGCATCTTGTATTTCAATAATATTTTTGCACCTGAGTATTACATCGCTACGACCATTATCGCAGAAACTATCGTTGTTTTACTTGAAATTCATTTTATCAAGAAACACCAACTGATTAGTTTAAAAGAAATTTTTATAACCTTAACACGTTATAGCCTCATATCCCTTGGTTTTATCCCAATCTTCTATATTTTCAAGATGATTTTCCAAATCAACTCTTATACGGTCAACTTCAATATGATTCTCATGGTTCTGTCTACCGTAGCAACTTGTGGTATCTATTACCTCTTGACCCTCTTTATCACCAAAGACAAAACACTCCACTATGCACTGAACCTTGTACTTGCTAAATTAAAACGAAATTAAAAAATCCCCTACTGATAAATTAGTTGCCAGTAGGGGATTTCTTCTTTATTCTTTTTCTTTCTTTTCAGAAGCGTTGGCTTCTAGATTTGAATCTTGTTTAGGTTGTTCAACAATAGAGGAATTAGCTTCTTGTTTCTGTTCTGGCTTGACTGCCTCGCTATTTACAGCAGCAACAGCCTGTTTCCAGATACCTTCTTCGTTTACTTTGTAACCATCAGGTGTTGTTGCGTTCTTCAACAAAGAACCATCAGCTTGGAAATAGTACCAATTACCATCAAGCTGTTTCCAACCTGTCTGCATAGCTCCTGATTCATCAAAGTAATAATGATCACCATTTACTTTATGAAGGCCAACCAACATAATGCCATCTTCAGGATTTAGATAATACCAGACGCCTTTGTCTTTTATCCAACCAGTTTTCATGGCTCCATTTGATTCAAAGTAACGGTAATGATTATCAAACCATTTCCAGCCAGTTTGCATGGCTCCAGATTTGCTAAAGTAATATTGCTTACCATCTACTTGATGGAGGCCGACTAACATAACGCCTTCCTTACCTTCAAGATAATACCAGACATCACCATCTTTCAACCAACCAGTTTGGAGTGCGCCCGACGTAGCGTAGTAATGCCAAGAATCATTTGACCACTGCCATCCAACTTGCATAGTACCTGCAGAGCTGAAGAAATAGTTCTTACCGTCAATCTCTTTAGATCCTACAGCCATAATACCAGTTTCTGGATCCAAATAATACCATGATTCTTTATCTTTCAACCAACCAGTTTTCATAGCACCTGAGTTCGTATAGAAGTACCAGCTATTTTCTTGCCACTTCCAGGCAGTCTGCATGGCACCACTAGCATTCAAATAGTAACGAACACCATTTATATCTTGTCTACCAGTTAACATGATGCCATCTTTATCCAGATAATACCATGTTTCCTGATCCTTGACCCAGCCGGTTTTCATAGCTCCAGAACTTGCAAAATAGTTCCAGTGACCATCAACAAAGGCCCATCCAGTTTGCATGACACCTTCTTGATTAAAGTAGTATGTGCTTCCATTGATATTCTTTTTACCAACGGTCTTTAGCCCATCCTCATCATAGAAATACCAATTTGAATCAATCTTTTGCCAAGTTGAAGGCTTACCTGCTGTTTGAAGTGCACCACTTTCGCTAAAGAACATCTTCTTTCCATTATAGACTTGGTGTCCTGTTAGCATCTTCCCATCTGCCGCAAAGAGATACTTTTTCCCTCCAATTTCAGAGAGCTCGCTAAATCGTCTAGCACCATTTGATTGGATATAATACCAAGAGTCGTCTAGTTTGAACCAACCACCAGTTTGCATTTTACCATTTTGGTTCAGATAGTAATCATTCCCTTTGGCATTTTCTCCCCAGTCGTCGTTAAGGTGAAGCCAGCGACCTGCTTGCATTTGTCCTTTTCCATTAAAGAAATAAGTGGCTCCGCCAATCTCTCTCCAGCCGATAGCCATTTCTCCGTCAGTCAAACGATATTTCCAATAACCATCTTCTTGATACCATTTTTCGTCAACTACAGGGATATTAGGGAAGGTATTTGAAACATTTGCAAATCCTTTATCGCTAATATCAAAAACGGTAGCGTCTTGAGTTTGGCTAGCAGCATGAAGAACCTGAATATTTTTCTTCTGAAGGTATTCTCTGGTTGAAGCAACATTAATATCTCCACCAGTTGTCTGAATAATCATTTTTGGTGATAAGTTTTCAAGGAAATTAATCGTATTTGAAATTGTCGCATCATAATGGTGGTTCCATTTCATCATATCAACCTTGCCGATAACTGGACCTAACTTATCTTCTGCTCCTTCGGCATTATCCAAATCTCCTCCAAGATAGATTCTCTTTCCTGCCACAGTCACTACTGAAACAATGGAGTTGGAGTTATCATCTCGAACTTTTTTCAGATTCCCTTCAGCATCATATTCATTCTTATAGTTATAGAGCTGGATATCCATATCACCTAATTTTAGGTGGCTATCCTCATCTGAAATATTCTGGATAAGAGTAACTCCTCGTTTTTGAGCTGCTCTCAAAGCATTATCATAATTGAAAAGATTATCCCATAGTCCCCAGTTTGCTGTAATCCGATCATCTGAATACTTTTTCAAATAAAACTTACCGACCTGATATCGATTGAGTATTTCGTCTGCTCCACCAATATGGTCACTATGAACATGAGTGCCTATAATAAAATCTAATTTTTTTACACCTATTTGATCCAAGTGGCGAATCAATCGATCCTCCAATACTTGATAATTTCTCATGGAAATTCCCCAGCGGCTTGGATAGCGTGGATCACTCCCATCAGGAAAATCATAGTCTTCTCCCATATCAATCAAAGCATAGTGACCATTGCTTTCCAGAAGGATGGCATCACTCCCAGATTTTGCTTTTGTATTTATGAAATGGATACGATTGCCCGAACCTGCAGAGATGGTATCTGCATCTACTTCTTGCGATAACTGAATCAGTAATAGAAAGAATGCGAGAACACTATAGCTGACTGATTTTAATAACCATTTATTTTTCACCTTGAAAACTCCTTTATCTTAACAATAAGCAACTTTTTTAATCTAATCAATCCAATAATTTTTATCCCCTCCTGGGACTTGTTGCTCAATAGGAGGTGGAGTCATATAGTTTTCTCCAAATTCGTAGACAAGTATTTCATGGTATTTTCTCGGAACCTTGACCACAATGTCTTCATAGGGCATATCAATCAAATCATAGAGCCATTCTTTTTTTATACCATTTGGATAATAAGGGTCATAGATAGTACAAGTAAGATCTGTTGCTTGATCTACACTATACTTTAAAGCAAGATTCTCTAATTTTTGATTCCATAGCTGTGGGGAAGTTAAGCGGAAAATCGCTGATCCCATATAACGAGGGAGGTTCTTAAGTCCACCATTCTCAGACTTGATCCCTTTAAAATTCAATGAAGAAAGTCGAATGAAATATTTGTAGAGCTTCATTTTCTTACGGTCACTTTCCTCTGTGACGACACCATCATATGGAAAAATGTCAACGCAAGTTCCCAATACGACCGTTGGGTCTACAAGGTTAGCATCTCGACGAGTCCTTACATCATAGACTCTCATATAACTGTATGGGTATCCCTTTGTTTCTCTGAATGAAATCAATTTGTAGTAGGGATGATTTTCATTTTGTAAAACCTTGTACAGTTTTTCAAATTCATCACGCGCTAAGGAAATATCTGTATCATCATCCCAAGGAATAAATCCTTTATGGCGTACAGCTCCTAGTAAGGTTCCAAAATCAATAAAGTATTTGATTTGATGTTGTTCACAAAGATCATGTAGATACTTTAAAATATCCAATTCTACTTGCTTGATTTCTTCAAGAGTTAAAATTCTTTCAGACATAGGTTCTATTCTCCTAAATTTGACTAAATTTTTAAACGTTTCTTAATCCCAATCCCGTCATTTAGACCTTTTAACAATCTTCCATAATTTAAAATCATGATGAGATACTCTTTGTTCAACCGGCGGCAATTGCATATAGTCTCCGTAGTCTGAGGTCAAAATTTCATGATAATTTTCCGGAATGGTAAATTCCTTACCTTCAAATGTTCCAGTAGTAACTTGTTCCAGCCATTCACGTCTCCACACTGGTTTGTTCATATCCTTGTAGATAAGATAATCCACTTGCTCATAATCTGAGACTTTACGGGATTTTGCAAGCTCTTCAATCTGGGCAACGTATTTGTTCGTATTGGTGAAATAGAAAATAATAACTGACACATAACGTAGCAGTGAATTCAGTACACTTTTCGTATTAGTAATGCCTTTAAAGGTGTAGCAACTCAATTGACGTTTCTTTATCAGTTTCGTCATCTTGTTTTTAAATTCTACGTCATCCTCGTAGCCATCTACAGGGAAAATATCGACATAGATTCCCATATTCGAATCGATGCGAACATCTTCTTCCAGCAAGTAAGTATGGTTATCCTGCACTTTCATGAAGGGATAGACATAGTTGAGATTATTTTTATAAGACATGACCTCGTAACGTTCATCAGGGTTAGCGATAAGGTAGTCTTGCAACTTTTCATAATCTTCTCGTAACATGCAGATATCCATGTCATCATCCCAAGGGATAAATCCTTGATGACGTACAGCACCAATTAGACTTCCATATGCTAAGAAATACTTGACACCAATTTTCTGACAAACTTCATGAATATACTCCATGATTCCAAGTTCCATCTGTTGAATTTCATTGACATCTGTTACTTCTTGGTACCGAACTCCTTCATCGCGTTTGCAGACTACGAGTCCATAGCCAATCGCTAGCCAGAAGATGATATTAATAAAGTTGGTTGAATACATAATCTGACTTTCAAATAATTGACCAAACAAGATACCGAAGAAAAGGATCATGATCAATTTATCAGTGTTTTTCTTGGAAACAATCAAATACGTTAAAAAGCGCTTGATGACATAAGCCAGTACAAGAAGGAAGGATACCAAACCTAGAACTCCCGAACTGACAAATATGGTCACAAAAATGTTATGGAAATTCCCACCAATAAGGGAGTTTTGAATCTCAAATTTACTGAAATATTCTGTGTAGTAATCTGGAACGTTTCGTACACCATAACCAAAAATTGGTTTGGCACTTCCCATCTTGATGGCATTTTTCCAGATATAGGTTCTACCACTTGGTGTTGTTTCGATCAGATGGAGCTCACCGTTTTTCTTAGTAACAGATGAATCTGTCTCAGCATAGGATTGTCCTTTGTTTAAATCTAAGACAGTCGCAGTTTCAGATGAGATATAGATTGAAGTTACATAGCTTAATCCAATATTAGTTGCAGTAATCAGCAAACCAGCAACTATAAAAGTGAGGAATCGTTTAACGATACTTCCTCTAGTAGCAAAGAAACTATAGAGTCCAATCATGAGAAGTAAAGAAAGTAAGGCTCCTCGACTTTGCATCGTAGCGAAGTAAACGAATTGAATCACATTGTTCAATTTAAGATAAACAGAATATTTACTTCCTTTATGGATCAAATACATAGCCAAAATAATGCTAATGTATGAAAATATCGCGCTAGCATTTGGATTGACAATCCCCCACAGACGGCCGTTCATGACACCATAGTAATAAGATTGTTCACCAATCTTAAATAGGATGAGGACTCTACTTATCAATAAACCAAACGCAAAAATTGCTGAAGAAAAAGATACAATTTGAACCGTATAGGCAATCCAGTCAAATAATTTTTTAAGTTGCCCTGATTGTAACATGGTAAATAATAAAACATAGGTTACCATGAAGAGAATTTCAATCACATTTCCAATCAGATGTCCAGAGCGATTGAAAATAGCTGATAGCAGATGACTTCCAGCTAAGAGTCCAAATAAGGATAGAAATTTGCGATCTGCTGTGATTTCTTTCCACTTAAACAATAAGGTATAGCAAATATAAAGCACTACAATCGCTGATAATCCCTTGTAGAGGGGATTTGCTATCTTATAAACCAGTGAACTCATACTTAAAATCGAAATGAAAACAAATAGATACGCAATCCATAGTTTTGATTTTTCAAAGTATTCATCCATTTTTGAAAAATTCATTTTCAACTCCTTCTCATGATATTAGTTTTTTAATCCAACAATTTTCTTATATAGCCATGGAGAAATGACAAGTGAAAGGATCGCTACCTTGCGAAAAGTAGTGAAATAAGCATCTTTCCATATTTCGCGTCGGTGTTGAACAATCCAATTCCTCAGCTCGGCTTTCTCCTTTTGATACTCTTTACGTGAAGTAAAGATAATTTTATCGTAAACTGTGATGTACGACCAACACTCTCTATTTATTAATTCGTATTTTAAATTAGGGAAGGCTTGTGAAACTTGAGCAATTATTTGCTTATAAACTTCTATTGTGTCAAATACATGTCGATTAACAGATGTTGTTGCACTTCCCTCACGATGATCATAATAATAAACAGGTTTGTCAATAAATACGCAACTGCATCTTGTCTTTAGTAGCAATTCAGTTAAAAATAGAGCATCTTCAGCTAGGTGATAGTTTGTATTAAACTTTTCATCCGCAAGCAGGTCTCTCTTAAACAGTTTTGCAACTGGAAAAAATGATGTTCTGGTAGTCATCAGTAGTTCCTTCATGGTTTCTTCTGTTGACCAGAGTTCTGTTTTTCCTGAATGTGAAGGTATATCAGTTACAATGCCGTTTTTGATATGGTGCAGAGGAGCAATTGCAAAGCCTACATTCAACCCTTCAACTGCACTTACTAAAGTAGCTAGGTAATCTTGGGTAACGAAATCATCGCTATCAATAAAGGTAACCCAAGAACCCGTCGCTAGCTGAATTCCCATATTTCTAGCATTTGAAACACCAGCATTTTCGATATGATAAACCTTGATATTCTCATACTGAGATGCTAAGTGATCACAGATCTGTCCACTAGAATCAGTAGAACCATCGTTGATTAGGATTAACTCAAAATGGGTATAAGTCTGTTGAAGAATCGACTCCACACATCGCTCCAGATAGGCTTCTACATTGTAGACCGGAACGATAACGCTTATTTTTTCTCCCATCATGCACCATATTCTCCCTTGTACTCTGTGTAGCTCTTGTCCATGTCTGCTATAATAGCATCATGATGCGGTACTTGCTTGTCCGCTGGTGGCGGTGTCATATAGTCCCCAAAAGCAGTGCTGAGATAGGCATCATAGCCGACTGGGATGGGCATCTCAGTTCCTTCAAATGGCAAGAAAAGATTGTCTTCAAAAGATGCGATTGGGTATTTGTTTCGCATGTAGCCGGGACCTGAGCATAATTCCGTAATGCCATCGCTCTCAGCCAGACCATACTTGGTCATTTCTTTTTCAGCTTTTTTCCAAATGTTATAACGTAGAGATTTTGGAGTCAGGCCGAGTAAGATGCGACTTCCCCATTTCATGACTACACCATGCTTTTCTGGGACAGTTTGGGCACAAAAGAGTGAATAGATCAAGGCCCAACGAACCTGTTTCTTACGCTCAGCTGGATTTTTAGGATAATAATCCAAAGGTAAAACATCCAAGGCCAAACCGTGTGGCAAATCCAAATCCTTCTGATAAGGCTTGATACAAGTGGTTTCCTTATCACGAATGGTAATAAAAAGGTTACGGTCTACAAAATCTTTGTTACTCTTTGACAAGAAATAACGCTCGTCTGCATAACGTGGCCACAGTTCTGCTAATTTTTCATAGTCCTTACGTGGCATGAAAAAGTCCAAATCATCATCCCAAGGAATGAAACCTTTATTACGAAGGGCGCCAATGGCTCCTCCACCACAGAGATAGCACAACAAATCATGTTCTTTACAAAATGCGACGAAATATTCAGCCATTTCCAGACTACGAGCCTGAATCGCTTTCAAATCACTCATGTCTCTCCTCTTCTGTCCAATAACGAGTTATATCGTTTTATTATACCATAAAAAAGCCCTAAAAATCCATCAGATACTAAGAAAAATCAAAGCCTAAACCACTTTTTCACTGGTGATTCAAACTTTGATTTTTTTATAGTATTCTATCTCATTCCCATTTGGGCGAGTTTGGTCTGGTATTTATTTTGATCGACCAGAAGACCTTGCCCACCATAGATATCATAAGCGTCCACCCAGTCACCAAGTTCTGGGACAGTGAGTCTTTCAATGCCATTTTGAGCACCTTCTAGGACAGATAAGCCATTGGTCAACAAGAAGCTATATGGTAGATTTGTTGATGTCATGCCAAAGACTTTTCCAAGTGCCTCTGATCCCGTAAAGAGCTTGGTTGGATCTTTGATTTGCTCAAGAACGGCTGACATGACTTGTTGCTGACGTTTGGTACGGCCATAGTCTCCCTCATCATCATCACGGAAGCGAGCATAGTTCAGCAAGGTGGAGCCATTCATCTGCTGTTTTCCAACTTTGATAGTTTGAGTTGGGGATTCTGTCTCTGTTGCATGAAGGTCATCTCCAACTGTGGCTTCTGTCAAAGGTTGACCATTCAATGTTGAGAATTGGGCATCAATCGTTACTCCGTCAGGGAAGAGGGTATCAATAGCTGTTGCAAAGGCCTGGAAGTCGACCAGGGCATAGTACTTAATATCCAAATCAAAGTTGTCTTTTAGAACCTTGCGGACCATTTCAGCCCCTTTTTGCCCTTCTTGTTCCCCAAGTTCATAGGCAACATTTAATTTGTTATCCGTCTGTTTCTGGCCATTTACAATCTTACTGTACCCGTCGATATAAACTAAGTTGTCACGCATAAAGCTGACTAGTTTAATCTTCTTATCCGATCCACTGACATTCAGTACCATGATCGTGTCGGTACGAGTCTCCGCACTATTTTGACCGATACGGCCATCTGTCCCCATGACTAGGATATTCACACCATCTTTGGTATCCTGACCGTTAAAGACCTCTACTTGAGCTGCCTTGGCGTCAGCTGGCTTATTTGTTGGATTGGCTGCTGGCTGGAAACCTCGAAGAAACATAAAAATCATCCCTGCAAGCACACAGGTAATCAACAGCAAGAGCCAAGTCAGTATTCGTTTGAAGCGAATTCTTCTCTTTTTCTTTTTGACTTTAGGTTGAGGAGCTACCTTTTCACGTTTCTTAGACCGGCTTCTACTGCCGTAGGTCGGAAGATCAATATCTTTACCCCAAGTTTCTTCTTTTTCTTCTTGGTAGGAAGGGTGAACTTCAGACTTGGGACCTGCCATTTTCTGTTGCAGATAATCAAATTCCCTCCGTTCACGGTCGTTGAGGTAATGAATATTTTTGAAGAGATAGTCATAACGTAACTGCTCGTGATGACTTAAAGGATTTTCTTTGCTCATTGACTCTCCTTTTCTATATCAGTTATGGTAAAAATCGGGTAGGTTCCCAGTATCTTGTGCTGGATTCCAATAGCTTCTAGTTCTTGTCTGGCAAAATGAACCAGTTCTTTATCACTATAGTCTACATCGATAATGAAATAGTATTCTCCCAAGGCTGTTTTAAGGGGGCGACTCTCAATCTTTGTTAAGTCAATTCCTCTCCAAGCAAAGGTCGAAAGTGCCTTGTAAAGAGCACCAGGTAGGTTGTCCGGTAAGGTCAAGGCCAAACTCATTTTTTCAGCTTGTGAGTTCAAAGGAATCTTCGGTATCTCTGCCCCTAACACCCAAAAACGTGTGAAATTGGCTTCCATTTCCTGAATATCCTCTGCAATCAATTCTAATCCATATTCGTCATCTGAACTTTTAGGAGCAATGGCTGCGTATGGCTGGTCTGGATGTTCCGAGATAAAGCGGGCCGCATAGGCGGTACTGGCTGTTACCTCAATTTTGGCTTCTGGATAGTGTTTGTCGATGAATTTCTTTCCTTGAGCCAGAGCCTGAGGATGAGAAAAAATTTTCTCAATTTTTGACTGACCTGGAACCACCATCAACTGCTGGTGAATGGGCTGAACGATTTCTGCAACTGCTTGGATGCGAGCCTGATGAAAAAGATAATCCAAACTTTCATGAACGCTACCTTCAATGGAGTTTTCAACTGGTACCACAGAATAGTCCACCAAGCCCTGTTCATAGGCCTTGATAACATCTGTGATATTGGCAAAGGTATGCAATTCCTCTTTGGGAAAGGCTGTCTGCACAACATGATGCGAAAAAGATCCCTTGGGACCTAGATAGGCAATTTTCATCTCAGTTCCTCTATAATTTCCTCTGGGCTTAACTTGGTAACATCTAGAACCCGACTGGCTACTTCCTCATACCAAGCTTGTCTTTCATGGAAAATAGCTGCTAGTTCTTCCTTACTATTATTTAGAAACAGCGGGCGCTGATTGTCCTTATCAGCTGCGATACGTTGGTAGAGGGTTTCAAAATCTGCTTTTAGGTAGATGTTATCAGGATTGGTTTTGAGCAAGTCACGATTTCTCTGAGAAATGACGACTCCTCCGCCAGTTGACACAACTCGGTCCGTTTTTAGTAAGTCAGCTAGGACTTCTGACTCGACTTGACGAAAGGCCACTTCTCCTTTTTCAGCGAAGAAATCCGCAATGGACATGCCCAAGCGTTCCTCGATTAAGGCATCCATATCGATGTAATCTGGGTCCAAGCTTCTTGCGATTGTGGATTTGCCAGCCCCCATAAATCCGAGTAATACCTTAGCCATGAATCAAGCTCTCCAAATCATCAAAGAAGCTAGGATAGCTGGTATTGATGGCTTCAGCACGATCAAGTTCCACTTCTCCATCCGCAACCAAGAGGGCTGCGATGGCTGTCATCATGCCAATTCGGTGGTCACCAAACGTATTGACTCTAGCGCCATGAAGGGCTGATTTCCCTTTGATAATCATCCCATCTGCTGTAGGAGTGATATCCGCCCCCATGCTATTTAAGGCGTCAGCCACCACCTGAATGCGGTCAGTTTCCTTGACCTTGAGTTCCTCAGCATCCTTAATAACTGTTACACCTTGCGCTTGTGTCGCTAGAAGGGCAATAATGGGTAATTCATCAATCAAACGGGGAATCAAGGCTCCACCAATCTCTGTTCCTTTTAAGTCTGAAGACTCGACAGTCAGGGTTGCTGATTTAGCGACTGGATCGATTTCAGTTATTTCCAATTTCCCACCCATAGCACGAATGACATCAATAATACCAGTACGCGTTTCATTGATGCCCACATTCTGCAGCACCACACGAGAATCTGGCACAATCAAACCAGCGACCAACCAAAAGGCTGCACTGGAAATATCTCCTGGAACAACTACCTTTTGTCCGATCAGTTTTTGTGGTCCTTGAACTGTGATTTTCTTGCCATCCACACTTAAATGGCCACCAAATTGTTGCAACATATCTTCGGTGTGGTTGCGTGTACATTCTTTCTCGATAATAACGGACTCCCCCCGAGCCTGCAAGGCTGCAAATATCAAGGCAGACTTGACTTGAGCAGAGGCGATTGGTAACTCATAGTGAACCGGTGTTAGGTTTTTAGTACCTTTCAAGTGCAGAGGAGGCAAGTCTCGCTCTGTTTGACCAGAAATGCTGACTCCCATTTTTTTCAAGGGAAGGGTCACGCGATCCATAGGACGTTTAGAAAGACTATCATCTCCAAACATCTCTACTTCGAAGTCTGCACCAGCAAGGACACCTGAAATGAGGCGAATCGAGGTGCCAGAATTCCCCATATCCAAGGCGTTCTGCGGAGCTTTTAAGCCATCCATGCCTACACCTTGAATGGTAATAACCCCATCTTTGTCCTCAATTTTAACACCAAGGTCACGAAAAACCTGCATGGTTGAAAGTACATCCTCGCCACGCAAAATATCATAAACCTTAGTCTCACCTTCAGCCAAACTTCCAAAGATAATCGAACGATGGCTGATGGACTTATCACCTGGAACTCGGATACTGCCATGTAAGTGACGAATGTTTGTTTTTAGTTTCATACCAGACCTCATACTTGCAATACTTTTTCTTATTTTATCACAAAAATGCTAGAAATTCTTGAAATTTCTAGCATTTTCTTGACTTTTATACCTGATTTAGATAGAGAACTAGAGGGAAATCTTTATTTTAACAAATCTGAAACAGGTTCAAAGATAATCTTTTCGATATCAGATAAGTAAATAGATAACTGTTGCTGTTTAGCAAAGAAATCAGATAATAGAGCGTTTTCTTGGATTTGCTTGCTGAAAGACTGCATCTTTTCTTGGAAAGAAGTATCTGGCATTTGTCCAGTTTGAGCCATGACTTGGATTTCTTGCTGGAAGGCAAGGTAATCTGCAAAAATCTTGCCTGCTTGTTCATCTGCTTGGATGGCATCTTTTGCCGCCTTGACAGCCTTGTATTCTGGTAATTCGCGTAAGCCGCGACTAAGTGCATTTGCACTATCATAAATATTTGACATAATTGTCCTCCTTATTTGATTATTTTATAAATATTATACATAATGCATTGTATTAGTTATTACTGTGCAATAACTTTAATGTGACCTCTTGAATGTCCATAACTTAATTCTTTATCTGGGACATATTTTATAATCAATGAAGCTAAATTTGAATCTGTTATAGCTTCATTTGATACAAGTTTATCAAAATAGCTATTTATCTCATCATCAGTTAAAGAAGGTTCAATTGATTTCACTATATCACGGAATACTTCTTTCATTCCTGCTACACCAGATGCACTATTTTCATTTGTCTGATTGATTGTTACGTTAATTTTATCAGTATCATTTGCATGTAAAAGTTCTAAGTAATATCCATAGCTTGTTGCGAAATATTTTGTTTTTATATTTCCTTTTTTGATATCTTCTAAGGAGCTATTAGATTTGCTATTATAGTCATTGATGAAAGCATTGACCACTTTATCATCTACGTATTTTGTGACTGTTTTCTCTGGATTCTCTGTTTCTTTCTTCGAACTATCTTTCGTAGTCTCTGCACTTTCTTCTTGTTTTGAGTTTTCCTTTGTGGTCTCTGAACTTATATCATAACTATTTTTGATATCTTTTTTTACTGAACAACCTCCAAGTAGTATTGACGTTATTAAAAGGACTCCAATGACTGATTTCATTCCAATATTTGACATGATTTTCTCCTTATTTAATGACGACTGTGTAGTCCGTATTTTCTGAAATTAAGCGCTCAGCTCGTTCCAGATCCTGAGCATTTTTAAAGGAAATTTGTAGAATCCCGTGAACATCTTCACGGTTTTCTTCGTTGATGTGGATATTAACCAAAGAAGTCCCACGAAGTAATTCCAAAATCCGCAAGATAACATCTTCTTCATCGGGAACATCGACATAGAGGTCATAAGAACTGTCCACACCACCACGCTTATGGATTTCCATGGCCTGACGTTGCGCACGCGCTTGGTTGAAAAAGTTCCAGATTTGCTCTTCATCTCCCTTGCTGATGGCTTGTCCAACCTCATCTAGGCGCTCCTTGAAATCCGCAATTCGATCCAGAATAGTTTCACGATTGGACAATAGAATAGAAGTCCACATACCTGGCTCGCTTTCCGCAATGCGGGTCATATCTCGAAAACCACCCGCCGCAAAGCGCCTTGCCATCTCATGTTCTTGAGCATAAACTGCCGTCTGCTCCATAAGGCTGGAAGCCAGAATATGAGGAAAATGGCTAATCTGAGAAGTCACCCGATCATGCTCCTTGGCATCAATCTCGATAAAACGAGCATGAAGACCTGAAAGCAGATTCTTCATTTCCTCAAGTGTGTCAGGACTTGTCAGGCTCGAAGGTGTGAAAATATAGTAGGCATTTTCAAAGAGATTAACATCCGCAGAGGCAGCCCCTGTCTTGTGGCTACCAGCCATGGGATGGGCCCCGACAAAGCGAACAGGCTTGCCAGCTAAATACTGCTCCGCTGCTTCCACAATGGCTGACTTGGTTGAGCCTGCATCCGAGATAATGACGCCTTCCTTCAAGTCTAAGTTTGCCAGTTCCTTAATAAAAGCAATGGTCTGTTTGATTGGCAAGCTGAGGACGATGATATCTGCCAAAGGAGCAAAACTGGCAAAATCATCTGTTGCACGGTCAATCATGCCTTCTTTCAAGGCGATATCTCTCGAAGCCTGACTGCGATTATAACCTAAAATTTCATAATCAGGATGATCGCGCTTGATACCGAGTGCCATCGAAGCACCAATCAAACCGAGACCTGCGATATAGATGGTTTTTGCCATAAGGACTCCTTAATAGTTCTTTGTATAGTCTCGGTGCTTGGCAACTGCCTCTTTTAATTCCTCTAGATTGTCAGATGAGAATTTTTCAAGGATTTCTTGCGCCAGAACCGTTGCCACAACAGCTTCCATGACCACACCTGCTGCTGGAAGAGCGGTCGGATCACTTCTCTCCACAGTTGCCTTGTAAGGTTCGTGCGTCTCGATATCCACACTCATAAGAGGTTTATAAAGAGTGGGAATGGGTTTCATGACTCCACGAACAACAATTGGTTGCCCATTGGTCATACCACCTTCGAAACCACCTAGATTATTGGTACGACGAGTATAGCCGTCTTCTTTAGACCAGAGAATTTCATCCATAACTTGGCTACCTTTTCGGTAACCAGCTTTAAATCCAAGACCAAATTCCACCCCTTTAAAGGCATTAATAGAGACAACTGCTTGGGCCAATCTGGCATCTAATTTTCTGTCCCATTGGACATAGGAACCGAGGCCAACTGGAACACCTCCGACGACTGTCTCCACAACCCCACCGATGGTATCACCGTCACGTTTGATTTGGTCAATATAGTCCTTGATTTCCTGTTCCCGCTCTTGGTTGACAATAGAAACTTCCGACTGGGCTGCCAGTTTTTTAATCTCTGCGACTGTTAAGTTTTCTGGAACATCGATCTCCTTACCACCAAAGACCACGACATGGTTAGCAATCTCCATATCTAGCTCAGCTAAGAGACGTTTGGCTACTGCCCCAACAGCAACTCGCATGGTGGTTTCACGAGCTGATGAACGTTCCAAAGAATTTCGCAAATCATCAAAACGGTACTTGATGCCCCCTACCAAATCGGCATGACCGGGACGTGGATGGGTGATTTTCCGTTTACTTTTAAGGCAATCTTCGATGTCTTCTGCAGACATGATATCCAGCCATTTCTGGTGGTCCTTATTGATGACATCCATGGTAATGGGAGCCCCTGTCGTCTTCCCGTGACGAACGCCCGATGTAAAGACAACCTGATCACTCTCAATCTTCATACGACCACCACGACCGTAGCCACCCTGACGACGTTTCAGATCCTCGTTGATGTCCTCTACTGTTAAAGGAAGGCCCGCTGGAATTCCTTCAATAATAGCCGTCAGACGGGGGCCGTGTGATTCTCCTGCAGTTAAATATCTCATACGTTCTCCTTATTTTACCAAGTAGTCTTTCATCTCTTCCAGGGAAACTGGGTGAATGGTCGCTGAACCAAGCTCTGGTACCAAGACCAATTTCAAGGTGTTGCCACGTGCCTTCTTGTCATGAGTCAAAGCCTGATAAAGCTTGTCAACATCCCAGTTTTCATAGTCAACTGGCAAACCAAATTTCTGACACATAGCTGTGATGGACTGGGTTATTCCTTCTGGCATAAGACCTTTTCCCTCAGCAACCTTGGAAATCTGCACCATCCCCATGGCCACGGCCTCACCATGCATGACTTTGCCATAACCGGCCGTTGCTTCAATGGCATGACCAATAGTGTGTCCAAAATTGAGGTAAAGACGAACACCGTTATCCAACTCATCTTCAACCACCATCTTCCGCTTAACCTGACAAGAATGTTCAATCAAAGTCTCTGCATGCTCCAGAATGCTCTCTACAGAACCATCCAGCTCCGTCAAGAGAGCCCAAAGTTCTGGATCCTCAATCAAGCCATACTTGATAACCTCACCCATCCCTTCAATCAACTCTCTTTTCCCAAGAGTTTCAAGGACAAGCGGATCAATCAGAACCCCATCTGGTTGGGCAAAAGTACCCACCATATTTTTAGCAAATGGGGTATTGACACCCGTCTTTCCACCGATAGAAGAATCCACCTGGGCTGTCAAACTAGTCGGAATCTGAACAAAGTGAATGCCCCGCATATAGGTAGAGGCTACAAAACCAGCTAGGTCCCCAACGACACCACCACCAAGAGCCACGATCCCATCGCTACGAGTCAACCCCTGCTTGACTAGAAATTCATAGACTTTCTGAACAGTTGTTAAATTTTTTCGTTCTTCGCCTTCTAAAAAGTCAAAAACAGCTACCTGAAAACCAGCATCTTCTAGGCTGAGTTTAATCTTCTCTGCATAGAGAGAAGCTACATGGTTATCGGTTACAATGACCACTTTTTGAGGTTGCCAGAGTTCTCGCAACCATTGACCAGCCTGAGCCAGACAACCTTTTTCAATCTGAATATCATAAGGATGATGCGGAATATCGATTCTGATTTTCATAGGAGGGTCTCCTTTTCACTATTTATATTTTTCTGTTAAGGACTGCCAAATTTCTTCTGTCGGCATTTCTTTACCTGTCCACAGTTGAAAAGCTTCAGCAGCCTGATAGAGCAACATTCCTAGACCATTGACAGCTGGATTGCCCTGCCTCCTAGCCCATTTCAAAAATGGCGTTTCAAAGGGTTGGTAAATGATATCTGCGACCAAGAGAGCCTCTGGCAAATTGATACTTTCTGGAACTGGCGACGACTGGCCATCCATCCCAACACTAGTCGCGTTGACGAGCAGGTCCGACTCGGCAATCCTTGATTGCAGTTGAGAAAGATCTTCTAAAGCATACAAGTCCACTTTAAAGCCCGTTTGCTCCTGCAACTTGTCTAGATAAGGTCTTGTTTTTTCCATAGAAGCTAAACGAACAAAGACTGAAATCTGACTGGCCCCGTCCAAAATGGCTTGTGCCAAGATTGATTTGGCCGCACCACCTGCGCCCAGAATGGTCATTTTCTTATCCGAGATTGTAAAAGAAGGCAAGCTCTTAAAGAATCCCTTGCCATCTGTATTATATCCAATTAAATTCCCATTATCATTGACAACGGTGTTGACCGCCCCAATCAAACGAGCTTCATCACTCAATTCATCCAAAAAGGGAATCACTTGCTCCTTGTAAGGCATAGACAGGTTGATCCCAAACATCTGGTAACGGCGAATATTGGCGACTGTTTCTGCCAAGTCACCCGCTTCGATTTCCCAAGCCACGTAGACACCATTGGTAGCAGTCGTCTCAAAAGCACTATTGTGGATAAAAGGTGAGATGGAGTGTTTAATGGGATTTGCAACGACAGCAGCCATACGTGTGTAGCCATCAAGCTTCATCCAAAATCTCCCTGATTTTTTTCATGTTTGATAGAGAAATCTGACCTGGAGCACTCGCTTCATCTAGACTAGCAAATGACCAACTTGAACCCGTCACATCTGAAGTGATACGAGATACCTTGCCCATTTTCCCCATGGAAATGGTCACGTACTCTTGCTCAGGGTTGAGTGTTTTAAATCCTCGAGTGTAGTTCATCAAGTCTAAAACATCCTGCTCCGTATGGGCCATGACAGATACCTTGACCACTTTTGGAGAAAGACTGGTCAACTCAGACAGGATTTCCATCATGTTTTCAGGTGTCTCTTGGAAATTATGGTAACTCAAAACAAGATTTGGAAAATCCAACATTTCCTCAAAAACATCCTTGTAGCTGAAGTACTCAAAATCCACATAGTCTGGCTGATAGAGTTGAGTGACTTCCTTGATGATTTGAACATACTCCTCAGAAGACAGTTCAATTTCTCCTCCCTCAGAGCGAGTCCGAAGGGTAAAGACCAGTTCGCGGCCTGCGAATTTCTCAAAGATTGCAGGTGCTACCTGTAAAATGGCTTCCTTGGCGAGGAAGTCTGCACGCCACTCGATGATATCGGCATCTTCATACCGTGTGGCATCCAGTTCTCGCGCTTCTTCTAAACTTCTTGGCATCACTGAAACGATTAATTTCATCTACTAACCTTCATACTAATCACCTTAAGGTAATTACTGCTTTCATCTTTTTTATTATAGGCAAAGTCTGCTGGAAGTCCATATTGGTTTAAGATCTGATATTTTCTTCCTGCAAAACCTTTATCAATTTGTTCTGTAAATTTCTGACGGGAAACATTGGCAGCATTGGTACTGGCAATGATAATGCCTCCCGGATTTAAAATCTCTAGACTTTGGGAAATCAGCTTGTAATAGTCCTTAGCTGCAGAGAAAGTTTGTTTTTTATTACGAGCAAAGCTCGGCGGATCCAGGACAATCACATCGTAGGTCAAACCTTTTCGCTTGGCATACTTGAAGTAGTCAAAGACATCCATGACGATAAAACGATGGTTGTCTGTGCTGAGTCCATTTGCCTGAAAATGAGCTTCTGACAACTCTCTGGATCGTTTTGCCAAGTCAATAGAAGTCGTCTCACTCGCGCCTCCCATAGCTGCAGCAACTGAAAAGGCAGCTGTATAGGAAAACATATTGAGTAAGGATTTGCCCATGGCTAGACCGTCAACCAGACTCCCACGAACATCGTGCTGATCCAGAAAAATACCTGTCATCAAGCCATCATTCATAAAGACCTGATAGAGTACACCATTCTCAAGAACAGTAAAGTAGTCTGGCGCTTTCTCACCATAGACATGAGCAGACTCGTAATCTAGACCTTTAAAACGAATCTTTTCATATGCTCCCAAGACCTCAGTAAAGACTTCCTTAAAAGCCTTTACAATCAACTCACGAATCTGGTAAACATAGGAGTTGTACCAAGAAAAGACAGCATAATCTTCATAGAGATCAATCGTCAGCCCACCAAAACCATCTCCCTCTTGGTTAAAGAGGCGAAAGGCAGTTGTCAAGTCATCTTGATAATAAGGCTTTCTAGCTTCCTTGGCCTTACGAAACAGAATTTCAAAAAAGGCTTGGTTGAAACCAACCTTTTCCTTGCTGACCAACCAACCGATTCCCTTGTTCTGCTGGGAAAGATAGGCGCTCCCTAAAAACTTCCCGTCTTGACTAAGAACTTCTACTGCCTGATCCGTCAGATCAATATCTGTTAAATCGCTTGCTTCCAAAAGAACTAGACCCTTAGCTAGCTTTTTTTCAACACGTCTGCTGACCCTAATTCTATTCATAGCTACTATTATAGCAAATTTTGTGACAATTCTCAAAAAAGAAACCGTTTAACCATTTGTACTTTAGTTTACTGAGTGTCATTTTTGTTAAAATAAGTTTATTCCATTTACTTTTTCACCAAAACATCCTCTCCCTTGTGATGGAAAGAGAGATTCTATTCGCTAAAAATAGACAATTTCAGAAATGAGTATAGAATCTTGCGCAAACGTTTGCCTAGTTCTAAACTTTATGGTAGAATAAAACACAACATTGATAAGCAAGAGGAAAAACAATGCAAAATCAGACACTTATGCAATACTTTGAATGGTATCTGCCTCATGACGGCCAGCACTGGGCTCGACTGACAAATGACTCAGAGCACCTAGTAAACCTTGGCATCAGCCATGTCTGGATGCCACCTGCCTTCAAGGCAACCAACGAAAAAGATGTCGGCTATGGGGTCTATGACTTATTCGACTTAGGCGAGTTTCACCAAAAAGGTACTGTCCGCACCAAGTATGGGTTTAAAGAAGACTATCTTCAAGCCATTCAAGCCCTAAAGGCACACGGAATCCAACCAATGGCTGACATCGTTCTCAATCACAAGGCTGCAGCAGATAAATTAGAAGCCTTTCAAGTTATCGAAGTCGATCCCGAGGACCGTACAGTTCAACTAAGTGAGCCCTTTACTATCAACGGATGGACCCACTTCACTTTTGATGGACGTCAGAAAACCTATAATGACTTTGAATGGCACTGGTACCACTTTACAGGTACAGACTACGATGCCAAACGCCGTAAGTCTGGAATTTACCTAATCCAAGGAGACAATAAAGGTTGGGCAAACGAGGAATTGGTTGATAACGAAAACGGCAACTACGACTACCTCATGTACGCTGACCTAGACTTTAAGCATCCTGAAGTCATCCGAAACCTCTATGACTGGGCTGACTGGTTCATGGAAACGACTGGTGTAGCTGGTTTCCGCTTGGATGCCGTTAAGCACATCGACTCCTTCTTTATGGGCAATTTCATTCGTGATATGAAGGAAAAATACGGCGAAGATTTCTATGTTTTTGGTGAATTTTGGAATCCGGATAAAGAAGCTAATCTGGACTATCTCGAGAAAATAGAAGAACGCTTTGACCTTGTCGATGTTCGTCTCCACCAAAATCTCTTTGAAGCCAGTCAAGCTGGATCAAGCTATGACCTTCGTAACATTTTCACAGATAGCTTGGTTGAACTCAAGCCTGACAAGGCTGTCACTTTCGTTGACAACCATGATACTCAACGAGGGCAGGCCCTTGAGTCTACTGTTGAAGAATGGTTTAAACCAGCAGCCTACACCCTCATCCTTCTTCGTGAGCAAGGTCTTCCATGTGTCTTTTATGGAGACTATTACGGCATTTCAGGGCAATTTGCTCAACAAGATTTCAGAGAAGTTCTTGACCGTCTCCTAGCCATCCGAAAAGACTTGGCTTATGGAAAGCAGACAGACTACTTTGACGATGCCAACTGTATCGGTTGGGTGCGTGCAGGCGCTGAAAAACAAACACCGCTCGCGATCCTTATCTCAAACGACCAAGAAAACAGCAAGTCTATGTTTGTCGGTCAAGAATGGGCTGGCCAAACCTTTGTTGATCTCCTTGAAAATCACCCAGCACAAGTTACGATCAATGCTGACGGTTATGGAGAATTCCCAGTAGCGGCGGGTTCAGTCAGTGTCTGGGCAGCCAATACAATCTAAAATACTAAGCCAAGTCCACTAGGATTTGGCTTTTTTGGTATGAAAAAGACCTACCCAAATGGATAGATCTTTACTTGATTACAATTTACCTGCTACCGCATCCAAGAGTTCTTGGATTTTCGCTTGGTTGCTTCCTCCTGCCATGGCCATGTCTGGTTTACCACCACCACGTCCATCGACGATTGGAGCCAATTCTTTTACCAAATTACCTGCGTGGATGTCTTTGCTCTTGCTAGCTACAAGAACGTTGACTTTGTCACCGATAGCGGCCACTAGGACAAGCACATCAGAGTAGTCTTTTTGTTTCCAGTTATCCGCAAAGGTACGGAGGGCACCTGCATCTGATACAGAAACTTGACTAGCAATGTAACGGTGATCGTTGACTTCCTTCACATCCTTGAAGACATCACCTGCTGCAGCTGCTGCAGCTTTTTCCTTCAATTCGGCATTTTCTTTTTGAAGTTGACGGAGTTGCTCTTGAAGGCCTTCAACCTTGTGAGGAACTTCCTTGAGTTGAGGTGCTTTAAGAGTTGCTGCGACTGCTTTCAGAGCGTCTTCTTGTTCACGGTAGGCTTCAAATGCTTCCTTACCAGTCACTGCCAAGATACGGCGAGTTCCTGATCCGATCCCTTCTTCTTTGACAATCTTGAAGAGACCAATCTCAGAAGTGTTGCCAACGTGGGTACCACCACAGAGTTCCACAGAGTAATCACCGATGGTCACAACACGAACTTCCTTACCGTATTTCTCACCAAAGAGGGCCATCGCTCCCATTTCCTTGGCAGTGTCAATATCTGTTTCAACAGTTTCTACAGCAATTGCTTCCCAGATTTTCTCGTTGACTTGCTGTTCAATCGCACGCAATTCTTCAGCAGTCACTGCTTGGAAGTGGGTAAAGTCAAATCTAAGGAATTCAACTTCATTAAGAGATCCTGCTTGTGTCGCGTGGTTTCCAAGGATATTGTGAAGGGCAGCGTGAAGCAAGTGAGTCGCAGCGTGGTTTTTCATGACACGGTGACGACGATTTGTATCAATTGCCAAGGTATATTCTTGGTTCAAGGCAAGCGGTGCAAGGACGTCAACAGTATGAAGAGCTTGTCCGTTTGGTGCTTTTTGAACATTGGTCACAGTAGCCACAACCTTACCTGACTCATCCAAGATTTGTCCGTGGTCAGCTACCTGTCCACCCATTTCAGCATAGAATGGAGTTTCCGCAAAGATAAGTGAGGCAGTTCCTTCTGATACAGCTTCTACTTCTGCATTGTCAGCCACGATAGCCACCAATTTAGAAGATAATTGGCTAGCATTGTAGTTGAAGACACTTTCTACGGTGATGTTTTGAAGGGTTTCATTTTGCATACCCATTGAGCCACCCTTAACAGCTGAGGCACGCGCGCGTTCTTGCTGTTCTTTCATGGCTGCTTCAAATCCTTCACGGTCTACAGTCATGCCAGCTTCTTCAGCGATTTCTTCAGTCAATTCAACTGGGAATCCATAAGTGTCATAAAGTTTGAATACATCTTGACCAGCAATGACAGATTGACCTTTTTCTTTCAAGTCAGCTACAATGCCTTGGGCAAAGTGTTGACCTGAGTGAAGGGTACGAGCAAATGATTCTTCTTCGCTCTTAACGATTTTTTCGATAAAGTCACGTTTTTCAAGCACTTCTGGGTAGTAGCTTTCCATGATTTTACCAACAGTTGGAACGAGTTTGTAAAGGAAAGGCTCGTTGATTCCCAATTTTTGACCATGCATAGAAGCACGACGGAGCAGACGACGAAGGACATAACCACGACCTTCATTTCCTGGAAGGGCACCATCACCGATAGCAAATGAAAGTGAACGGATGTGGTCAGCGATGACCTTAAAGCTCATGTTGTCGCCATCTTGGTCATAAACCTTACCAGACAATTTCTCCACTTCACGGATGATCGGCATGAAGAGGTCCGTTTCAAAGTTGGTCTTAGCCCCTTGGATAACGGCCACCAAACGCTCCAAACCAGCGCCCGTATCAATATTCTTGTGTGGCAATTCCTTGTATTCGCTACGAGGAACGGAAGGGTCTGCGTTAAATTGTGACAAAACGATGTTCCAGATTTCGATGTAACGGTCGTTTTCGATATCTTCTGCAAGAAGGCGAAGACCGATATTTTCTGGGTCAAAGGCTTCTCCACGGTCAAAGAAAATCTCTGTGTCCGGTCCAGAAGGTCCCGCACCGATTTCCCAAAAGTTGTCTTCGATTGGGATCAAGTGGCTTGGATCCACTCCTACTTCAATCCAGCGGTTGTAAGAATCCTTATCTTCAGGATAGTAGGTCATATAAAGTTTTTCAGTTGGGAAATCAAACCATTCAGGACTTGTTAAGAGCTCATAAGCCCAAGTGATGGCTTCATCACGGAAGTAATCTCCGATAGAGAAGTTCCCCAACATTTCAAACATGGTATGGTGACGCGCAGTCTTCCCTACGTTTTCGATGTCGTTGGTACGGATAGCCTTTTGGGCATTGGTAATACGTGGATTTTCAGGAATGATGGTCCCGTCAAAGTATTTCTTAAGGGTTGCTACCCCAGAGTTGATCCACAAAAGTGTAGGGTCATTTACAGGAACCAAGCTCACTGATGGTTCTACTGAGTGACCTTTGGTCGCCCAGAAATCAAGCCACATTTGGCGAACTTGAGCACTAGATAGTTGTTTCATAATATCTCCTTATTTACTTGTTTAATTTGATTGGCTTTCTAGCATCTCCACATAGTCAATTGCGACACAGAGGGAAACGACCAAGTCTGCATAAGAGTCTTCATAGACGGTTACGGTGTAAGTTGAGGTCAGATGGAAAATCTCTTTCCGAATCTCGGCAATCACTTGGTCGCGGTCATCCAGCAATTTGAAATTCAAATCCCAGATATTGCCCTCGATACGAAGCCCCAGATTATCAAACTCATACTTATCTCGCCAGAAGGTCAACTTCTTGCGAATGACGAAATTGGAACCGTTTCGTAGCTGAATAGTAAAGCGAGGAAGCAAGGTGAAAAATTCTTTACTAATCTCACTGACTTGCTCACCATAGGCGTCATAGATGGTAAAGGTCTTAGGAATTTGGAAAAATGATCCCTCCACCTGATAGTTCACTACTCCTCTATCATCCTTGATATCGAAGCGTTCGCCTCCAAGACGAAACTTTTGTTTCACGAGAAATGTCTTCATAAACACCTCCAAAAATCAAAAGACAAGTCCATATCACGAAGGGCGAAAAACCGCGGTACCACCTTCATTCAATGAACTTGTCATTCTCTTGTTCTTAT
The DNA here is from genome assembly GCF_046098195.1 of Streptococcus sp. ST14. NCBI lineage: Bacteria > Bacillati > Bacillota > Bacilli > Lactobacillales > Streptococcaceae > Streptococcus > Streptococcus sp. ST14. Next base: position 15,876 of record NZ_JBJUSF010000014.1, on the reverse strand, counting down.
GCAATTGTCTGATTGAGTAGCATGATTTCCTAGCTTAGATGGCTCGCAGCACCGCCAATTCTCTGGACTAAGATAACTGAAAATCAATTCTCAACTTTATTATTATATCGTTTTTTGGGTTCTGCGTCAACTGGAAATGATTCCCATTTAAGAAACCCCATTCTCTACATCTCTACTTACTTTTTCATGAGATATTATTCTTACCGCTATTACTTTTCTTTATCCCCAATTTTCATATTAGAAAACACAGCCACTAAAATATTTACAAATATAAAGGTGCCTATCACCCAATATATAGACTCAGTTGTTAGATATTTGCGATCCAAGCCATCCTTTAAATGCAATAGTATAATTGTTTGGTTAACAATCAAAAAGGTTGCCCAGAAACTTTTTTTGAAAAAAGTAGACATTTTCATGATTTGTTACCGCTTTCTATTAAGATAAGATTAGTATACTACTAGGCAATGAAATAAGCAACTAGAATAGAAAAAGATAAGGCTGTAAAAGTTAACTTCTATTAAGAAAACGAACCAGCTTAACTGATTCGTTTCATAACTGCTAACTACTACTTCCGATACATTTTAAACTGTAGGAAGAGGTCGCTATATTTTCCTGTCCATTTATGGTCAAACTTTTCATAAACTTCTAGGTGTTTCATGGTATCAGCGTCTGGATAGAAGGATTTGTCCTCACGAGTCTCCTCTGGGAGCATTTCCTTGGCTGGCAGGTTTGGTGTTGAGTAGCCCACATACTCAGCATTTTTCAGAGCATTTTCGGGTTTCAACATAAAATTGATAAAGGCATAGGCAGCATCCTGGTTTTTCACAGTTTTTGGAATGACCATGTTATCAAACCAGAGATTGCTGGCCTCAGTCGGAACGACATACTTGAGGTTAGGATTTTTCTCCAACATCTGGCTGGCCTCCCCGGAAAAGGTCACACCAATAGCAGCATTATTCTGAATCATGTAACCCTTCATCTCGTCTGCCACAATGGCCTTGATATTTGGAGTCAATTTGTAGAGCTTATCCACTGTCTCTTCCAACTGCTGAGGATCCTTGGAGTTGAGACTGTAACCAAGTGAGTTAAGCCCTAGTCCCAGTACCTCACGCGCCCCATCAAAGAGCATAATGGAATCCTTGTATTCTGGTTTCCAGAGGTCATCCCAATGCTCGGGCGCCTCATCTATCATGGTTTCATTGTAAACAATTCCCAAGGTCCCCCAGAAGTATGGGATGGAGAATTTGTTGCCCGGGTCAAAAGACTGGTTGAGGAACTCAGGTCCGATATTTTCGATTCCTTCAATTTTTGAATAATCAAGCGGAACTAAGAGGTCTTCGTCCTTCATCTTGTTGATCATGTATTCACTTGGGATGGCAATATCATAGGTTGTTCCACCCTGCTTGATCTTGGTATACATGGCTTCGTTAGAATCAAAGGTCTCGTACTGTACTTGTATGCCTGTTTCTTCTGTGAATTTCTCCAAGAGTTCTGGATCGATATAGTCCCCCCAGTTGTAGATAACCAATTTCTGACTGTCTCGGCTATTGATTTTACTATCTATATGAGTCGCAATTCCCCACAAGACAAGGATAATCGCTACAATTCCTGCTAAAAATGAATAGAGTTTTTTCATGCTTGCTCCTCCTTCTCACGTGAGATAAAGTAATAGCCAACAACCAGGATAATACTAAAGAGAAAGACAAGGGCAGACAGGGCATTGATTTCTAGAGAAATCCCCTTACGAGCACGAGAGTAAATCTCAACTGATAGGGTTGAAAAGCCATTTCCCGTCACAAAGAAGGTCACGGCAAAATCATCCAGCGAATAGGTGAAGGCCATGAAATAACCTGCAATGATAGACGGAGTCAGGTAAGGAAGCATGATTTCCTTAAACATCTGAAACTGGCTGGCTCCCAAGTCATAGGCCGCATGAATCATGTCATCATTCATCTCCTTGAGGCGAGGCAAGACCATCAAGACCACGATAGGGATGGAAAAGGCCACGTGACTAGATAAAACCGTCAAAAAGCCAAGTGAAAACTTAAGCTGGGTAAAGAGAATTAAGAAGCTAGCACCAATCATAACGTCAGGCGCAACCATCAGGATATTATTGAGTGATAAAAAGGCTTCTTGGTATTTCTTACGAGACTGGTAGATATAGATAGCACCAAAAGTCCCGATAATGGTCGCAATCAAGGCTGATAGAAAGGCCAAGAAAAAGGTTTGGGTGAGGATCAACATGAGGCGACCATCACCAAACATGGTTTTAAAATGGCTCAAGCTAAAGCCTGTAAAGCTGTTCATATCATCGCCAGCATTAAATGCATAGCCAATCAAGTAAAAAATTGGCAAATAAAGGATGATAAAGACAAAGGCTAGGTAGAGATTGGCAAATTTTTTCATCGTTCTCTCCTTTCCTTGGTCACCCACATGGTGATGAACATGGTCAGGATAAGGATCACCCCGATGGTAGAACCCATACCGTAGTTGTCATTGGTCAGGAAGTTCTGCTCAATGGCCGTTCCCAGCGTGATAACGCGGTTCCCACCGATCAAACGTGTCAACATGAAGAGACTCAAACTAGGGATAAAGACAGACTGAACCCCACTTCTCACCCCGTTCATAGACAGAGGGAAGATAACATGGCGGAAAGTTTCCCACTTGGTCGCACCGAGGTCGTAGCTGGCATTGATGAGATTGTTATCCATATCATCCAAGACATTGAAAATCGGCAAAATCATAAAGGGAAGCTCGATGTAGCTTGCGACAAAGATGAAGGAGAAATCAGTAAAGAGCAACTGCTGCGAACCGATTCCGATGAATTCCAAAAATTGATTAATAGAGCCATTTTGACCAAAAATCCCAATAAAGGCATAAGCCTTTAGGAGCAGATTGATCCAGGTTGGCAGGATAATCAGCATGAGCCAGAGTTGACGGTGCTTAAGACGGGTCAAAAAGAGGGCTGTCGGATAACTGATGAGCAGTGTTACCAAGGTTACAATCCCTGCATAAAGCACAGAGTTGAAGCTCATTTTGAGGTAGGTCAAGTTTTGTGACGCAAAGTAGGATTTATAGTTTTCTAAACTAAACTGCCCTTCAATGTTGAAAAAGGATTGTCCAAAAATCAGGACCAAGGGTGCGAGAACAAAGAGGGCAATCCAAAGCATGTAGGGTACTACAAAGAGTTTAGAGGTTGTTTTCTTCATCTCTTTCCTCCTCGATCGCGTTAATCAGACCTGCTTCTTGCTCTTCGATTTCTACGTATTCTTCGATACGAGCATCGAACTCTTCTTCGGTTTCGTTGAGACGCATGATGTGGATATCTTCTGGTTCAAAGTCCAGACCGATTTCCTCACCCACAATGGCCTTACGGGTCGAGTGAATCATCCATTCGTTTCCGAGCTCGTCATAGGCGATAATCTCGTAGTGAACCCCACGGAAAAGCTGGGTATCAACCTTAACTTGGAGCTTGCCTTCTTCAGGAAGGGTAATGCGCAAGTCCTCTGGACGAATAACGACCTCAACAGGCTCATTTGGCTTCATCCCTCCATCAACCGCTTCAAAGCGTTTGCCGTTAAACTCAACTAAATAGTCTTCAATCATGGTTCCTGGCAAGATGTTGGACTCGCCGATAAAGGTGGCAACAAAGTGGTTGATTGGCTCATCGTAGATGTCCACTGGTGTTCCAGACTGAACAATCTCGCCATCGTTCATAACGAAAATCCAGTCACTCATGGCAAGGGCTTCCTCCTGATCGTGAGTGACAAAGACAAAGGTAATCCCCAATCGTTGTTGCAGTTCACGCAGTTCGTACTGCATGTCTGTTCGCAATTTCAAATCCAGCGCTGACAAGGGCTCATCCAACAAGACCACACGGGGCTGGTTGATAATGGCACGGGCAATGGCCACACGCTGACGTTGTCCTCCAGAGAGTTTACGAATCGAACGCTTCTCGTAACCTTCCAACTGAACCATCTTGAGAACTTCCGCTACGCGTTGTTCGATTTCTTTCTTATCGATTTTACGCAAGCGGAGCGGAAAGGCAACATTTTCAAACACATTCATATGTGGAAACAAGGCATAGGATTGGAAGACCGTATGAACATCACGTTTATTGGTTGGAATGTCGTTGATCCGCACCCCATCCAGTAAAATATCCCCTGTCGTCGCATCCAGTAAACCTGCAATGATGTTCAGGATGGTTGATTTTCCTGAACCAGATGCGCCCAAAAGAGTGTAAAATTTCCCTTCTTCCAACTCAAAGTTAATGTCTTTGAGAACCTTGGTGTTGCTGTCTTCAAAAACTTTAGAGACGTTTTTGAATTCAATAATTGGTTTTTTCAATTGTCATAAATTCCTTCTTTTTCATAAATTAACAGATCCGGGCTCTGTCAGGCCGCTACTACCTCGTGTAGGAGATTGAACTGCCTACATACATCTTCACTAACGATAGGCTTTCACCCCCTTTACAATGGTTATAGTAGCAACTTTTCTACCCCAATCTTATTCCTTCTCACCCAAGATTCGGACTTCTCTCTCAAGGGTGACACCTGAGTGTTCCTTGACTTTTTCGATAACAGATTGGATCAAATCTTCATAGTCTTTGGCCGTTCCGTCAGCAACATTAATCATAAAACCGGCATGCTTTTCAGATACTTCCACACCACCGATACGATAGCCCTTCAAGCCAGCCTCTGAAATCAACTGTCCTGCAAAATGCCCAACTGGACGCTTAAAGACTGACCCACATGATGGATATTCTAGAGGTTGTTTGAGTTCACGTAGGTGCGTCAAGCGGTCCATCTCTTGCTTGATAACCTGATGATTCCCTGGAGATAGGGCAAATTTAGCTGACAAAACAACAGCCCCAGAATCCTGAATAGCTGAATGGCGGTAACCAAAAGCCAAATCCTTGGCAGATAAGGTCTTGATTTCCCCTTCCTTGGTCAAAATTTGACAAGACTGCAAGATATGGGCAATCTCTCCTCCATAGGCACCTGCATTCATAAAGACAGCTCCACCGATACTTCCAGGAATCCCACAAGCAAACTCAAAACCAGTCAAACTATGACGGAGGGCAATACGTGTTGTTTCAATCAAGTTCGCTCCAGCTTCTGCTTCGATGGTATAGCCATCAACTGAAACGTTATTAAGCTTATCACACAAGATGACAAAACCACGGATTCCACCTTCACGAACAATGATATTGCTGGCATTCCCAAGCACCATCCAAGGAATACTCTCCTGATTGGCAAATTGAACGACACGCGCCATCTCATAGCGATTCCGTGGCAAAACCAGATAATCCGCTCGTCCCCCTACCTTAGTGTAGGTATAGAGCTTCAATGGTTCCTTAAAACGAATATCAATTCCTTCTAATTGTTCTTGTATTCTAGTTACTAATGTCATATCTCTCATCCTTTTGTAAAGTGATTTCATTATACCATTTTTAAAGATTTTTGACGACTGGAAATTTCTGTATCCAATCTTCACATAAAAAAAGAGGTCACCCTCTTTTTATGATTTTTTCCAAAATGTAGATTTTGTTAGCCAGACAAGAGCTATAAGTTCTGCGAGAAGGATGAACTCAACTAAAAGTGGATTTGTAATCCATCCCACTTGAGATAAGGCTGGAGCCAAGTCAAACAAAGCATGCAAGCCATAGGCAGCAATGAGATAGATCCATTTCTTTTGACGGACACTTTGATAGACCCAGACAGTAAGGCTAATTTGGAGAACCAGAGCAAGCACACGCTCAACCCCTAGTAGATAAACCTGCCATACAGAAAGAGACTGAACCGTTTCGAGTGTAGACTTTGGAAGGAGATTGGCTACATCAGTATTTGAAGACTGGATGAGTGAAAAGAGAATCAAAAGACTGATCAAGCTTCCCATTCCGAGATAGAGCATTTCCAAGCCCCCATGTCCCAAACCATAAGCCAAAGCATCTCTATCTTCCAACTTTCTCTTTTTCTCCAACCATTTAAAAAAGACAAGACGAGCTGTTTCCTCAAAGAGGGCTGCCATAGCGATTCCATAAAGGACGTATAAGAAAGGCTGCTCCTGCATGAGCGGAATGGCTCCATCTTTTTGCGGATGGAGTACCAGAAGATGAACCATCTTCTCTAACACTTGAGAAGAAACAAAAAATGCGATTGCCCCCAAGCCCATCACTGCAAGAGAAATCTTAAAGCGTTTTTTGGCGTACCAAGTCCCACCCACTAGGACTAAAACCAAAGCGATCATAGTAAGGATAATATGTAGTGTCATTTTTTTCTCCTATTCTGACTTGTCAATGTCTTTCTTCATTTCGTCAACATTAAATTTCGCAAATAAATACTGGCGATCTTGGACTGGAAAACGTTGGTCCAATTGATCAACAGCTCCCACCTCGATCATGCCTTCCTTGATAACAAAGTCCATCACATGTCCACCAAAAGTCAAATCATCCGAGATAAAGTGCAAATGGTAACCCGCCACACTGACACCATGGAAAATCTCTGGCGTCCAAAAACCAACGATGGTTCCCGATACATTTTCACGGCTATATTCAGGTTGGTGAGTCGCTACATCAGCAAACTTAGTGTCTGTTGTTGATTTGGGAATCATCCGTACATGCATGTAGGCAAATTCCCCATGAATCTTGATGGAACGAAAGAGATTCTCCCCATCATAGTAGGACTCAATTCGTTTTTCCAATTCCTTATCTGTCATCTCAAAGCGCTGACGAAAAATCACTTCTGCCTGATGAGGGACCACTGCTGCATAGGGAATAAGAGCATCCGCTGCCACCTCGACGATTTCAGGCGTTTGACCAGACCCCTTGGCTTGATAAGCCTTGCCATCAAGGACAATCAACTCCCCATCAATCGAATCAAGGGTTCCCAAACCGAGGTCACCATGTTCCAGTAATTCTCCCACTGTCATGGTTCCACCATAGAGACCTGCCATTAGGGCACCTAGAGTATTGTATTGAAATAATTTAACCGGTTCCTGCACTTTTCTATCCATTCTCTTTCTTAACTTCTTTTCAATGAATCATCATACTTTCTAAGTATACCACATTTGCTCCTAGTTGTGAAAGGGAGAAATACTTTTCCCATTGCAAAGGAAGCAAAAAAAAGGTACAATGTAACAAAATCAAGGGAGGTCTGGAATGAAGAAAGAAAGTAAATACCAAGCAGTCGTTTCCTTTCTCAAAAAAGGTATCGAATCAGGAAAATTTCCAACAGGTAGCCGGCTTCCCTCTATCCGTCAACTGAGCCAAGACTTTCACTGTAGCAAGGACACTATCCAACGAGCCCTGCTGGAATTACGCCATGAACAATACCTCTATGCCAAACCCCAAAGTGGCTACTATGTTCTAGAACAAGGACAGCACCAAGACTTGGAAATTGAAGTCACTGACGAGCATGCTAGTGCCTATGACGACTTCCGACTCTGCGTCAACGAAACCCTGATAGGCCGAGAAAACTACCTCTTCAACTACTATGATAACCAAGAAGGCCTTGAGGAACTCAGACAATCTGTCCATCAACTCCTCTTTGACCAAGCCCTCTACTGCAAACCCGACCAACTGGTTCTAACTTCTGGCACCCAGCAAGCTCTCTTTATCCTTTCTCAGATTAACTTTCCGAGCGAGGGAGCTGAGATTTTGGTTGAACAGCCGACTTACCACCGGATGAACCGCCTCTTGGTCGCTCAGGGATTAGCCTACCAGACCATTGAACGCCGAATTGATGGCATTAACCTTGAAGAACTGGAAGAACAGTTTAAATCTGGAAAAATCAAGTTTTTCTATACCATTCCTCGCTTCCACTATCCCCTAGGTCATTCCTATTCTGATCAGGAAAAAAGGGCTATTCTAGATCTAGCAAACCAGTATGGTGTTTACATCGTAGAGGATGACTATCTAGGAGATTTAGACCCTAAAAAAGGGCAGACCTTCCACTATCTGGACACTGAGGATCGGGTCATTTATATCAAGTCCTTCTCAACCAGCCTCTTTCCAGCCCTTCGTATTACCGCTCTCATTCTCCCAAATGCCCTAAAAAAGGCCTTTGTTTCCTACAAAAATATCCTAGACTATGACAGCAATCTCATCATGCAAAAGGCTCTCTCTCTTTACATCGATAGCCAGCTATTTGAAAAAAATCGACTGGCCCGTCTTACCCTTCAAGAGAACTATCAGACTCGGATGAAGGAGCTACTTGAAAAAAGCACCTGTCCCTTGCCTTACTATCCTCTACATGATGGTCTTTTGCTTGATTTGAGAGACTATCCTAAAATCACCAGTTTAAAACACAGCTCACTCAAACTAGACTTTTTTGAGAAGGCTTATTTGGACGCCTGTCCTTATCAGTTTGCCAAAGTCTCTCTCGAAAATCTAGAAGAGTTATTAGAATACATAAAAGCAGAATTGGATTAAAGTCCAACTCTGCTTTTTCTTATTGTTCAACTTCTGTTAGTTTCGCTGCTTTTTCAAGATAAGTTTGATAGGTTCCGTCATCTTTCAGTTTTTGGATAACCTTATCGACTACTGCTTTCAAGTCTGATTGATTCTTCTTAATAGCAACAGCATTGGCTTCGCCATCTTTCATCGTCAAAGTGGCTGTCGCAACGGCAAGATCTGAGTTTTTACCTGCGTAGCTAAGAGCAACTGGTTCATCCATATGAACAGCATCCACTTTTCCAGCCTGCAATTCATTAACTGCTTCCCCCATATTGGTCAAGGATGTCAATTGGGCATTTGGCAATTGTTCCTTCACCATAGTTTCTGGAACGGTTCCCTTTTGAGCTGCGATATTGGCACTTGCAAGGCTTGAAAGATCCTTGTACTTATCTAAATCGGCTTTTCTAACCAAGAAACTCATCTTGTTTTCATAGTAAGGGATTGAAAAGTCAAAGACTTCCTTTCTCTCATCTGTGGCACTAATTCCTGCAATGGCTAAGTCAGCCTTTCCAGTTTGAAGGCTGGTCAAAACATTGTCAAAACTCATGCTAGAGATTTCAAGTTTAACCCCAAGCTCATCCGCAATCGCTTGAGCCATATCAATATCTGCCCCAACCACTTGGTTTTTACCATCTACCAAGGATTGGAATTCAAATGGTGCATAGTCTGGGCTGGTCGCAACGACTAGCTTTCCTTTTTGTTTGATAGCGTCCACAGCAGACTGGGAGCTATCCGTTCCTGACTGGCAAGCTACTAAAATCACGCTAGCAAGCATGCTACACACAACTAATATCCATTTCTTAAATTTCATAAATAAACGACCTTTCTGTTAATTCTGAATAATTATAACTCTTTTAAAAATAGTTGTCAACCCTTTTAGAGATTTTGATTGTAAAACAATTCTTTTCATAAAAAAGAAGACTGATTTATTTTAATCAGCCTTTTCTTCTGTATATTTAAACCGTTTCTTATAATTCGACAATCTTACCTGTTTCAAAGTAAACAACCCATTCACAGATATTCTTTGCGTAGTCTCCGATACGTTCCAAGAAAGAAATGACTTGGAAGTAATCACGGCCTGTAACTATAGCTTCAGGATTTTTCCTAATTTCTTCTGTTGCCAAATCTCGGATGCTATCAAAGTAATGGTTGATTTTTTCATCCATCGCCGCTACTTCGTAGGCTTGATCCACAGAACCGTTGAGATAGAGATCTAGGGCTGCTTCGACGAAATTTTTCACGTCGCGTCCCATCTTTTTGATTTCTTCTTCAACAGAAGGGATACGTTGCTCCCCCTTCATACGAATGGTCGCTTCAGCGATAGACACTGCATGATCTCCCATGCGTTCCACGTCTGACACTGCCTTGAGAACGGTCAAGACGGTACGAAGGTCTTGCGAAACAGGTTGTTGGAGGGCAATCATTTCAAATGATTTTTTTTCCAGCTTCACTTCATATTCATTTACTTCTGCATCGTCTTCGATGACTTCTTTTGCCAAATCACGGTCATGCGTAACAAAGGCACGCACTGTACGATTGATCTGCGAGAGCACTTCTTGTCCCATAGCATAGAACTGGTTGTGCAATTTCTCCAAATCTTCTTCAAATTGAGATCGTAACATCATTCAACTCCTTATCCAAATTTTCCTGTAATATAATCTTCTGTTTCCTTGTTTTGTGGGTCTAGGAACATCTTCTTCGTATCATTAAACTCGATCAAATCCCCATCTAGGAAAAATCCTGTTTTATCAGAGATACGTGAGGCTTGTTGCATCGAACGCGTTACCAAGAGCATGGTGTATTTATCTTTCAGACCATACAAGGTTTCCTCAATCTTACCTGCAGAAATAGGATCCAAAGCTGAAGTTGGTTCATCTAAGAGGATAATTTTGGGACTGGTTGCTAGGACACGAGCAACACAAACACGTTGTTGTTGTCCACCAGAGAGACCAATGGCCGAATCATGCAAACGATCCTTTACTTCATCCCAGATAGAAGCACGTTGCAAGGCTTTTTCTACTGCTTCATCCAAAACATGTTTATCCTTAACCCCATTGATACGTAGGCCATAGACAACATTTTCGTAGATAGACATAGGGAAGGGATTGGGCTGTTGAAAGACCATACCAATTTCCTTACGCAATTCAACCGTATCGGTACGGGGGCTGTAGATATTGTGACCATTATAGACCACTGATCCAGTTGTTGTCACCTCAGGATTTAGATCGCCCATGCGGTTGATGGCTTTGAGCAGGGTGGACTTTCCTGATCCAGAAGGACCAATCAAGGCCGTTATTTCCTTAGGTTGGAAAGAAAGGGAAACACTATTCAAGGCCTTCTTTTTATTGTAATAAACGGACAGGTCTGACACCTGTAAAATCGCTTCTGACATACCGTTTCCTTTCTAACCAAAGTGTCCCGTTACATAGTCATTGGTTGACTGTAACTTAGCATTTTGGAAAATATTGGATGTCTTATCGTACTCAATCAAATCACCCAAGTAGAAAAATCCTGTGTAGTCACTTGCACGCGCAGCCTGTTGCATACTGTGGGTAACGATGATGATGGTAAAGTCCTTCTTCAATTCCAACATGGTTTCTTCCAGCTGGGCTGTCGCAATCGGATCCAAGGCTGAAGCAGGTTCATCCATCAAGAGGATATCTGGCTTGACAGAGATGGCACGAGCGATACAGAGACGTTGCTGCTGACCTCCAGAAAGCATCAAGGCTGATTTGTGAAGGTCATCTTTGACCTGATCCCAAAGGGCAGCCTGTCTTAGAGAGGTTTCTACAATTTCATCAAGTACTTTCTTGTCCTTAACACCTGCACGTTCATGAGCAAAAGTGATGTTGCGATAGATAGACTTAGCAAATGGATTTGGACGTTGGAAGACCATTCCGATATGCTTGCGCATCTCATAGACATTGATTTCTGGACGGTTGACGTCAATCCCTCGGTAGAGGATTTGACCTGTGACCTTGGCAATATCAATGGTATCATTCATCCGATTGAGACTGCGAAGATAGGTAGATTTCCCAGATCCAGAAGGACCAATCAAGGCTGTAATTTTATTTTTTTCAAATTGCATATCGATGCCCTTGATGGATTCATTTTTACCATAGTAAACATGTAAATCCTTAGTAGAGAGGGCCACTTTTTCTTCAGGGAAAGTGATGATATGCTTTTCATCCCAGTTATATTTTGACATGGCTTCTCCTTTAGGCAGCGGTTAATTTCTTGTGTAAATAGCTTCCGAGTTTGCGAGCTCCAAAGTTAAAAATCAAGATAAAGATGAGGAGCACGGCGGCAGAACCAGCAGATACAATGGTAGCATCAGGAATGGTTCCTTCACTGTTGACCTTCCAGATGTGGACAGCTAGGGTTTCTGCTTGTCGGAAGATTGAGATAGGGCTGGTAACACTGAGGACATTCCAGTTAGACCAGTCAAGGGCTGGAGCGGATTGTCCTGCCGTATAGATAAGAGCGGCGGCCTCACCAAAGATACGGCCAGATGCCAAGACAACACCCGTTACGATACCTGGAAGGGCTTCTGGAATGACGACATGGACCACAGTCTCCCAACGAGAAATTCCAAGGGCCAGACCAGCCTCACGTTGTGTATGGTGAACGTGTTTTAAACTGTCCTCAACATTTCGAGTCATCTGAGGAAGGTTAAAGACTGTCAAGGCCAAGGCACCTGAAATGATTGAAAATCCATACTCAAACTGGACTACAAAGATCAAGTAACCAAAGAGACCCACAACGACTGATGGTAGAGAAGACAAAATCTCAATACAGGTACGAATAAAATTAGTCACAGGTCCTTTTTTGGCATACTCAGCGAGGAAAACACCAGCACCCATAGATAGCGGAACAGAAATGATCAAGGTAATGACCAAAAGGAAGAAGGAATTGTAGAGCTGAATCCCGATACCCCCACCTGCTTGATAAGAGGAGGATTTCCCCGTCAAGAAAGACCAAGAGATATGCGGTAACCCTCTCACCAAGATATAGAGAATCAAGGATGCCAAGATGGCAACGATGATACCCGCGATGGTATAGAGGACAGCTGTTGCAAGTTTATCTAATTTCTTAGCGTGCATAGTTTTTCTTTCCTCTTTCTTTCGTAATCAATTTAATCACACTGTTAAAGGCCAAACTCATCAAGAGCAATACCAAGGCCAGTGACCAGAGAACGTTATTATCAACCGTTCCCATGACGGTATTTCCTATACCCATAGTCAATACAGATGTCAAGGTCGCAGCTGGTGTTGTTAACGAGGTTGGGATAACTGCTGAGTTTCCGACAACCATCTGAATAGCAAGGGCTTCACCGAAGGCACGCGCCATCCCAAAGACCACTGCAGTGAAAATACCTGAACGTGCTGCTTTCAAGGTCACACGCCAGATGGTTTGCCAACGAGTGGCTCCCATAGCTAAACTAGCTTCACGGTAATGACGAGGAACAGCACGCAAGCTGTCTGTTGTCATAAAGGTTACAGTTGGTAGGATCATGACAAAGAGAACGAAAATCCCTGACAAGATCCCAAAACCAGTTCCACCAAAGACGCCACGGACAAAAGGCACCACAACTTGCAAACCGATAAATCCATAGACTACTGAAGGAATACCGACGAGGAGTTCAATGGCTGGTTGCAAAATTTTTGCACCCTTTGGTGAGACTTCTGTCATAAAGACTGCAGCACCAATAGCGAAGGGAGTTGCGATGAGGGCTGATAAAATCGTCACAATAAAGGAGCCCAAAATCATCGGAAGGGCACCAAATTGTTTCCCTGAAGGATTCCAAGTTTGTCCAAAGAGGAAATCAAAAATGTTCACTCCATTGACAAAGAAGGTCGACAAGCCTTTTTGGGCTACAAAAATCAAAATCATCGCCACAATGATAACAATCAAAGAAAGGCAGGTGAAGGTCAAACCTTTACCGAACTTCTCAAGGCGAGAGTTCTTTGAAGGAGAGAGTAATTTTTTAGATAATTCTTCTTGATTCATTATTGACCTCCTTCTACTGCTGTAACTGTGCCTGAAGCATCCTTTTGGACTTTCATCTCATTGATGGAGATATAGCCCATGCCCTTAACAATTCCATTTTGGGCTTCATCTGAGAGGACGAAATTCAGGAATTCAGCAGCTAACTCATTCGGCTGACCAAGTGTGTACATATGTTCATAAGACCACAAAGGCCAGTTGTTTGTCGTTACATTTTCAGTTGTTGGTTCATAGCCATTGAGCTTCATGGTTTTGACCGAGTCATCCACATAGGCAAAGGCTAGGTAAGAAATGGCTCCAGGGGTTTGGGAGACAATCGATTTGACCATCCCATTAGAATCCTGTTCTTGGCTCTGCATAGCCGCCTGACCATTCATTACGACATTGTCAAAGGTTGCTCGTGAACCCGAACTTGCTGCACGGTTGATGATCGAAATAGCTAAGTCTTTACCACCAACCTCTCTCCAGTTAGTCACTTCACCAGTAAAGATTTTACGAAGTTGCTCAATTGTCAGATTTTCAACAGCCACTTCTTTGTTCACAATCACTGCAAGACCAGCTACTGCAACCTTATGATCCACAAGCGCCGAAGCGTCAATACCATCTTTTTCCTCAGCAAAAACGTCAGAATTACCAATATCTACAGCTCCAGACTGCACCTGGGAGAGTCCTGTTCCCGAACCTCCACCTTGAACGTTGACTGTTTTTCCGATATTTTTTGAACCAAATTCGTCTGATGCTGCTTCGACCAGAGGCTGAAGGGCAGTTGAACCGACAGCTGTCATGGTTTCTCCACGATCAATCCAGCTTGCACATCCCGCTAGAGAACCTGCAAGCAAAAGTATCGCAAGAGATAGAACGAGCTTTTTTCTTTTTTTCACTGTTATTCTCCTTGAACATAATGATAAATGTTCTGATTTCTTCCGTTTGTCCTGATCATCCAATCATCATCAATGATTGTCCCGCTTTATTTTATCTAGTCATTCTTAGGAGCGGACAATTCCATCGTATAATATAAGCAATAATGAAAGACTATCAGAAAAAACTCATACTTCCACTATAACATAGAATAGGCTCTTTGACTAGCTTTTTCACCTGAATCTAAGCCCTTTTGGATAATAATTTTTCAAAACATTACCCGTTACCTTGGCAAAGCCTAGTCCGTTTCCTTGAACCACAACTTGGTACCAGCCATTTGGTCGAGCTTCATACAATTGAACAGTCTCACCAGCCACATATTTTACAAAGTCCTCATCATTGATTTCGACACTTTGTTTTACTTGACTTGGTTTCAAGGCTAATCCGAGAGCAAAGCTTGGTTCGAAGCGTTTCTTTTTAAAAGTACCCAGATGGAGTCCATTTCGGGCAATTTTGAGTTTCCCTAGATCAGGTAGCATCTCGGGCAAGAGATAAAGTTGGTCTCCAAAAGTCTGCAAGATACCAGTTAGATTGACTCGCAAGTGTTTTTGGGCAAATTCTTGCCACAAGACCAGCTGTTCCCGACTGTGATTGCTCTTGCTAGCTTTGAATTTAGGTGCTGGATTTTGTCCCTTAAACTGCAGGTGGGCAACAAACTGGCCTTCTCCCTTGAAATGATGAGGGTACATTCGAGACGTTTCAGGAAGATCAATTCCTGCTACCATACCATTCACATGCTCGACTGGAAGCAATTCAAAATCATAAGTATCCAGCAACCAGTGGACGATTTCTTCGTTTTCCTCAGGTGCCCAAGTACAGGTCGAGTAGACCAGACGGCCACCCTCAGCAAGCATGGTCACTGCATCTTCTAAAATTTCTCTTTGGAGACTAGCGCATTGGCTCGGATAATCGAGGCTCCAATAATCCATGGCATCGGGCTGCTTACGAAACATCCCTTCACCCGAGCAAGGTGCATCAAGGACAATCACATCAAAGTAACCTTTAAAAACCTTGGCCAATCGGTCAGCAGATTCATTAGTCACAACAACGTTTGTAGCTCCAAATCGCTCCATATTTTCCACTAAAATTTTAGCACGCTTGCTTGAGATTTCGTTGGAAACAAGGACTCCTTGATTAGCCAGATAGGCTGCTAGTTGAGTGGATTTTCCACCTGGAGCCGCCGCCAAGTCCAAGACCTTCATGCCAGGAATTGGTTGAGCTACCTGGGCCACCATTTGGGCTGCAGGCTCTTGCGAATAAACGAAACCGGTCACATGCTCTGGAGATTTCCCAGAAACCTTACCATAATACCCCCAAAGTGTATTTGGAATGGCATCTGCAAACAATAACTGACTTTCTTTTAAGGGGTTGACCCGAAAAGCCGAAACCGCTTCTTGTTTAAAAGAGGCAAGAAAGTCTGGCTCTATAATATTTGTAGTGGGTAAATCCTCTATAGATATTATGGAGCCTATTTTTGTATAGAAAAAAAGTCCCAT
>NZ_JBJUSF010000013.1:0-58218 GCF_046098195.1 Streptococcus sp. ST14 | reverse complement strand
GCTACTGCAACTATTACTAAAACAACCGTGAAGCCAGTTAAGACTGAACCTGTATCAGCTGAATTGGTCGAAGCGAAGAATCCAGCCAAACCAACTTTGGCGCTTAAAACTCTTTCTGAGACGAAAAATCAGAAATTATCAGCAAGTTATCACGGCTACAAGTTACAATATAAGCCAGTTGTCAGCAAATCTGTAGCAGATACAGATAAGACCAATACAAACGGTCAAACAGTTGCTAAAAGCGCTACTCAGACCTATACATTGACCCATGACAATATCTATGCGAACCTGAAAAAAGGGGACAAGATTACTATCATCGATCCTCTTGAAGCTGGGGCTGTTCCTGATATAACTGTGACGAAAGCAGCTGCAGAGAAAGCTGGATGGGGTGTTGTCTATGATGCAGGAAAGAACACTTATACCTTTACTGCTACCTATCAAGGAAAACGTCTAGATGCCCCAGTGATTACCTGGAAGCCAGTCTATGATAAAGGATTTTTCGATAATACCTACAAGGTTGTAGTAAACGACTATGAAGTTTTCTCAAACACTGTTACGAACTACACACCGAAGCCACCTAAACCAGTAAAATCGGTTCTGGATCGCTCTGGTAAGGATATCAATGGTGCGAAAACATTTGATCGTAACGTGACCTTCCGCTTGATGACAGATTACAGCCCTTACACCAAAACACTTGCTTCAGTGGAAGCACTTGGTAAGAAGTTTGGAATCCTGGACGATGTTCAAGACAAAGCCTTCACAGTTGACCACAGCAAGATCAAGATGACCGCTGCAGGACAAGATGTGAAAAGTCTCTTTGATATGTATCATGTGCTTTCAGACAAAGGCCGTACAGATGCAATCAATAAGATTCTGAAAGAATTGAACTTGAATCCTAAAGGTGAGTTTTATCTTTGGACAGCGAAGGATTCTAAGAGTTTCTACCAAAATTACGTTAAGAAAAACAAAAACGTGACGATTGATCTACCAGCTAAGCTCCTGGTTAAAGCAGGGGAGAAAGTTGAAAATAGCTTTAAGCAAATTGACTTCGCTAACAGCTATCAGTCAAACCTCGTGACTGTTGAAGTACCAGATGTGAATCCAGAGAAACACGCTTTGGATCAAAAGGATAATAAGAAAATCCTAGACGGCCAAGAAGTGCAGATTGGCCAATATATTCGCTACTTACTTGACGGTGTAACCGTTCCAACCAAACACGATAGCCTCTTTCAATATGACGGTAGTGACCAGTTGGATGTGGTTCATGATCGATACACAGGCAAGTGGGAAGGTATTATCAAGGGAACAGAGTACACAGCTGCTCAAGACCTTATCTTACCTTATGACGTTATCCTGAAGGATGGTAAAGTCATCAAAGCTGGTGAGAAGATTTCCAAAGGTACATCTTATGCCTTCTTGTTTGAAGTGAACCAAGATACGGATCCTAACTTCCTCAAGAAAATTGTGACCGTTAAATGGAACGAAAAGGAAGGCAAATGGTCGTATGTTATTAACCAGGATTTCCTAAATTCTTTAGGTGTAAAAGGCACGTTCGATGCGGATTTCTACCTAGAGGTAGAACGCATCAAGGCTGGTAAGGTTGAAAATACCTTTATCAATACAGTCAATTTACAAGAGATGACGGCTAAAGTTACAACAACAACGCCGGAACCTCCAAAACCAGAGCCTAAAGAACCAGGCAAGCCACAACCGCAGCCATCACTTCCAAATACAGGAACATCAGCAAGCATGCTTCCAGTTGTGGGAATGATTTTGGGATTGTTGAGTCTTGCAGGTCTTCGTAAGTCGAAAGAAAACTAATTTGACGAACTAAAATGAAAGGATGACCACAAGCTGGGGTATAACTCTCTTGTGGTCTTTATTGAAAGGAGAAAAAAATGCAAGTATTTATCGCTACTGGACGTGTTGCATTCATCCCAAGTGATGCAGTAGGTCAAACTAAAAATGGTCATGCCAGTTTCAAATTTGAGTTTGTTTGTGATTCGAGTATGAATGATGATACAAATAAACCAATTTCTAGTTTCTTCCATGTGCAAGTATACGGAAAACAAGCAGAATTGATGGCTCAGAGTCTATCAAAAGGCTCTCCAATCCTCTTAAAAGGAGAAATTATCCAACGACCATATAATGATGAACAAGGTCAACGTCGGACGTATCAGTTTATTTCCCCAAACCAACAAGGAGGAATCACTTTCCTTGAAAATAAGGAAGCACCAAACCGACGTAAGCAGGAACAACAAGGCTTTTCTCAGCCGACACAAAGTTCTATTCCTACATCCTATCCTGAACCAATGGATGCGGATTCCCCATTCTAAAGGGATTGAAAGCATACAAGAACACTTGTGTGCTTTTTCTGTTGTTTATTTATTGTATAAAAAGTTATATAACTTATGGCACAATAATATCTTTTGTCCCTTTAACAAAGAATTTGATATTATCCTTTAGAATAGAGGGGAATTAAGAGATAATAAGAAAGGAGTGCAACAATGGAAAGACAAAAATACAATTATCTGTCTGATGAATTGATTGCGGAATCTCTTCAGGTGACCAATTACCTAGAACAAAGTCGATCCAGTCGATTGAATGTTCTTCAGTTGGATGGAGAGAAATGGTTAGAAAGTTACTTTCACCGTTATGAGAAAGCCTCTCCAAGGCTACAGTTTCACATATTTCTCTTTTCGAGCTTCTATACTCGAAAAATGGAATGGTTTTTGGAAGGTGTAAGGGGGTAGTCGTTTGTTTGAGTTATTTGAAGTAGTATTTTATACCCTTATCCAAGCGATTCGAGCCAGTTGGATCAATACCTTCCTTTTTCTAGGAGGCGCAGGTTATTACCTATTCAAACTCTTCCAGCCGTATTTTTTAAGAAATTATCAAAGGTTATTAACAGGTAAGACTAGTCTAAGCCAGGCAATAAAAAGAGGTTGGAAAAATCATAAAGAAATTGATTGGAAAAAAGTATGGCTCAAATCAATTAGAGGGCTGTTCAATTGGATGAAGTCATTCATACCTAAACTCTTGGCGCTTGTCTCTCTCATCCTTTGGAATGTTTTCTTCAGGATATTTTATACCCTCCCTTTTGTCAAACGAGAACGGAAACGTTTTGATAAAGAAATGAAACCCATTCTTTATTTTAAAAGTTATCGCAGCTTCGTTTATATGGGATTAGGTTTTAGCTTTATTGCTTTTATCTTGACGAATTATTTGGTTACTGTTTTGAGGGCTACAATCCGCTTTCTCTATTTTAGTATTTGGTCGTTTAAAGATGCTAGTAAGGCCGTAAACTTTGACTTAAACAGCCTCTTGTTTCAAAGTTTATTGAATGCTAAAGTCTTCTTGATAGCACCGATTTTAGCATTTCCAATCTTTTTACTGGGATTAGTTATCGCCTGGAAATCTGCCTGGGTGAACTTCGAGCAGTTTCGAGACTATAACAACAATGAAGAAGGAGATGACCGTTTTGTGACGATTGATGAAATTCGTCGTCAATACAAAAAGATCCCCAATAAAGATTTAACTTATCCAGGTGAAGGTGGAGCTCCTGTACTTCATGAACTGACTCATGATTTAGCAGGACAAACACTGAGAACTCAAATGTTATGGCAAAATAGAAAAATGAGCCGATACGTGACTAATGCGGAGCGGATTTTAGGCACGTTAGCTTTTCCTTCAGGTTACTACTATATTGAAGATAAGCCGACGAATCTGTTAGGGATTGGGATGACTCGTTCAGGTAAGGGTGAAGGTCATATTACTCCAGCAATTGAAATCAACAGTCGTGCTGAATTGCAGCCATCGATGGTACTAGCAGACCCGAAAGGGGAACATTATCAAGCCTCCTACAAACTCATGAGGCAACGTGACTATGATGTCAATGTTCTTTCTTTCCAAAATATGGATTGGTCTATGTCTTTCAATCCGCTAGCTCTAGCCATCGCTGCCGCAAAGAAGGGCTACTATGAGAAAACTCAAACCTATGTCAATGCAGTCGCAGAATCCATTTATCCGAAACAAAAAGGTGGAGAGAAGGGAAATGCGGAATACTTCCGTAAGTCTTCTATATCCCTGTTTAATGCTCTTACAATGGCTTTGATGGATCGAGCTAACGAAACCGTTCAAAATGGTGAAGACGATGCCTGGGATACCATTACGATCCCTAACGTTGCGAAATTCTTGGCGACAATGGGGTCTGAAGAAGTCTTTGTAGATGGTGCTGGAGAAATCGTCGAGAATCCAAGCAGAGAACAACAAGTGTCGAAAAAGTCAAAAATCACAGTCTATTTTGATAATTTGAGACAAGTCAATCAACAACAATTCTCGAAATTTAGACAAATGGCGGATATCGAATTTCGTGCTTCAGACTTTGGTGGTGATGAGACTAAAGGTAATGTCTACTCTAGCATGATGACAGGAATCAATCTGTTCTTGCAAGACAACGTGGCCAAACTGACTTCTAAAAACTCTATTGATTTAGAGTCTGTTGGCTTCCCACGTCGATTATCTGTTAAGTTCAGATCAAGCACCAACAGTCAGCTTAAAAACGAATTTAAGCACAAAACTGCTAAAGTAACGATTACAGGATTGAAGAAGTGGGGTAAAGTCGAAAAGAAAGTCGATTATATAAAGCAAGCGACAGCTTTAGTCGATGGGGAAGGCTATCTGACCTATGCCATTGAGCCTAAACTTCCAGATCAGTTTACGGTAACGATTGATTTCAATCATAAGAACAATGGGCATTCCCCTGTTCGAGATCAAATCTTTCAATTTTCAGCTGAAAAAGTCTATCGAAGAAACGGAGATAGTCTAGAACTAGATGAGTATAGCAAGAAGCCGATTTTAGATCATATCGATATAACCGTCCTTAAGAATAAAGAAGATACTAAAAATCTTCTTCAGGAGTCGGATATTGAACTGGTCTATTCAGATAAACCGAAAGTCATTTACTTGGTAACACCGCCAAATCGAACAGAGTATAATGGGATTGTTTCGTTATTCTTAGATCAGCTATTCAATGCCAACTATGAGCTTGCATTAACAAATGGTCGTAAATGTATTAATCGGATTCTCCATATCTTAGATGAGTTTACAAATATCCCTGCGATTCCTCACATGGATACAAAAATATCTATTGGATTGGGACAAAACATTCTCTATTACCTATGGATTCAAAATCTGGAGCAATTGGATGATAAATACGGCCAAAATGTTGCTCGAACCATTATGGACAACTGTTCATTGAAGGTTTATGTTAAAACAACATCTTCAGATACCAATAAGAAATTTAGTGCCGACTTAGGTACACGTACCATCACCAGAAGACGGCGCTCCAGCAATATCCTGGACGAAGCTAATCCAAATGTAGCTGTCGAGAATCCAAAACAAGAATTGTTGACACCAACGCAATTGGCGAAGCTCCAGGAAGGAGAAGCGGTTATCTTACGTGGAGTCAAGGGACGGGATAATGTTGGACGTAAGGTCACAACGGATCCAATCTTCGCACATGACAAGAACAGCTTCCCTTACAAGTACATGTTCTTACAAGAGGAGTTTGATACCTCAATGACTCTTGCAGATATTCCAGTCGAAAGTGCCCACCGTGAGCTAGAGCTTCAGGAAATAGCAGTTGATGCAGGTACAGCCTTCAACAACATCATCGACTGGAGGCAACGTTTGACCATGCCTCTTCTTAGCAACAATGGAGAGACACCCAAACTATCAGGCCGTCACAGTAAAGGACAAAAGGTACAATCTCAATCATTTGCTTCTACAGATGAATTATTTCAGGCAACTGTAGCTAGTGTCATTCAAGGTGATTATGATTATTATGATGACGGAGACGACTTCTTTGCGGATGAAGTTATCTAAAAAGATGTACAATAAGTTATATAAACACTTGCAAGAAAAAAAGCTGTTTGCTATAATAAAATAAAGAATAGTTAGGAGATAAATGATGAAAGCAAAGCACTTTTTAAGAATTGTTTTAGTAGGGTTAGCCTTGATTTTACTAGGGGCATGTGGTCAAAAATCACCTGATTCTATTGCTAAAAATGTGCTAAAAGATAGCTATACTGGATTTTCACCAGAACATAGTTATGAGAGTATTTATTTTGAAGGTGGAGTAGGAACTACTTTAAAGTTTGATAAAGCAGAACGAACCATCTCGAATAACGACGGTAGAAGTGTTAAGTACAGTGTTCTATCAGATGAACAAGTGAAGGCCATTCCAGCCTCTTTCAGAGGAACTATTGTTAGTTTAGAAAGTCAACTGAAAGGAAAGGATAATTTTACTATAGCTGTTGGTGATAATGCAGATAAGCCTGAAGAGGCTGGTGCTTACTATCAAGTCGTATTGACTGAAGGTGGTAAAAAAATCCGAATCATTGAGCTACGTCGTGGCTATAAAGAAGACAATGCTTTCTATGATTTCAACGGAACCGCAGATTAACGTACAAAAGTCTCAATTACTTGAGGCTTTTTTTGTTGTTAGAATTTCATTGTCCCTTTAAAAACGATTTTGTCATTATCGAATATGATAGGG
The DNA here is from genome assembly GCF_046098195.1 of Streptococcus sp. ST14. Lineage (NCBI taxonomy): Bacteria > Bacillati > Bacillota > Bacilli > Lactobacillales > Streptococcaceae > Streptococcus > Streptococcus sp. ST14. Next base: position 51,659 of record NZ_JBJUSF010000013.1, on the reverse strand, counting down.
GTATCTTAAAAAGAAAGAAGGTACCTTTAGTGCACTATCAAACCTTTTCAGATTTGATGAATGAGGTCAAGGATCTCGATGGTAAACTCACAGGCGAGAATGCAAAAAAGCTGGGGGAATTCTATTCCTATTGGGGGAACTATTTAGAACCGACTCCTGCATTTATGGCATTTCTAGCCTATTTGCCAGGAGGGATTGCCAAGGCTCTTTATCAAATCACTTCCAGCCTAGAACATGTTTTTAATAATATGTTCAAGCTCTTTGGGCTTTTCGGATATTTGGGGGATCAGAAGACAGTCATTGGTCAATTTTTCTACTGGTTTCAGATATTAGGAACGTCCTTGTTTACTCTGATTTTGGTTGTGTCGGTCGTCGTAGGAGTCTTTACTAAGCCAGTAAAGTATAAGGGGGTTATTATTAATTTCCTTTTGGTAACTGCAGTAACCTCGGTTTTGCCTTTAGCTTTGACAACTATTTCAACAGCAGTGGCACAGGATGCCATGTCTATCCAGATGGTCTCCAGTGAAGCGCCATCTGGTAGTCAACCAACTTCCTCCTTGGCTCTTCAACCTATGAAAAATAATGTGGTAGACCTAAAAGTCTTAATATACAAAGATTTTTCTACAGAGTTGTTTCCAATGGATGATTATGGCTATATCAAGCCTGTTCAGGAAGGTTCTACCCCTGTCAATAATATCACGGATGACCTTGCACAGCGGGATACGACTGATTTTGCGTCCAAGATTGATTTTGGGGCAAATTATGGTACGACAAATCCAAAAATGTTAGAGGAGATACAGGAAGACGATAAAATAAAAGGAATTAAGGGCTTGTTCCTACATAAGTTAAATTCCAATAATACTGGAGTTGAAAGCATTACAGAACACCGAGTCATTAATCAATTGAGTGCTTTTGAATCCGTTTATATGCGCTATAAAGTCAACTGGATAGGGATGTTTCTTCAGTACATTATCCTTGTTGTTCTCTTGGTCAGCATGATCATTAAGCTCGTTAAATCAATCTTTGATATTCTGATTGAAGCAATGATCTCTCCAATTCTTGGATATAGCTCCCTATCAAATTCAAAGAAATACAAAGAGTTGTTAAGAACGATTGGTGGTGCCTTAGCAGGAATCTTCTTTGAAGTTATCATTATGCGTGTAACACTTGAGATTTTCAGAGATTTACCAATCCTATCTGTCTCAGCAGTGACGAAGCTATCTGGCGGATTTTTTGATGGGCTGAACATGTGGGAGCAGTGTCTTGCAGCTGCTTTTGTCTATATTGGAGTATTCTTTGCAGCAATGCAAGGAGTGGCCATGATTGAACGCTGGCTTGGAGTTTCAACAGGACATAGCGAAACAGCTCAACAATTGCTTGGTGCTATGATGATGGGTAATGCCTTTGCGGCTGGAGCAGGTGGTGTCTTTAATGGCGGTATGGCGCTTGGTCAATTTGGTATGGATATGGCTAAAAAAGCTCCAGATGCCCTGTCTAAAGGCAGTCAGATTCTGGGGAATAGCCTTGCCAGAACTGGAGGTGGTATTCAAGGTGCTTTGAACTCTATAAAAGACCAGGGATTAATGAATGCGGCCAAAGGTGGAGTAAGTAACATGGTTGATTTGGCAGAATGGAAAGCATTTGAAACTATGCAAAATACGAAAGGGGCAGTTGGCAATGTTTTAAATAATTTGGATGATAAAGCCGCCTCTGCGCACAATGCGACCTATAACGCTTTGAAAAACGATGCTGTTCCTGGACTTGGTCATTCTGGACCAGTTGACATTCCTGAGTCACCAGTAGATTCTGGAACAACGGATGCACCTTTTGTAGATCCAACTATTCCATCTGAAGGAGTGGAGCCACCAATCCAAGACTCATCGCTTCCAACTGAAGGAGTGGAGCCACCAATCCAAGACTCATCGCTTCCAACTGAAGGAGTGGAGCCACCAATCCAAGATTCAACTCCTCCAACTGGAGGAACGGAAGCTCCAATTCAAGATTCAATTCATCTAACTGGAGGAACAGAGCCACCAGTCCAAAATTCATCTCATCCAACTGGAGGATCAGCATCACCAACTCAAGATTCAACTCCTCCAACTGGAGGAATGGAGACACCAACCCAAGGTTCATCTCCATCAGTTGTAGAATCGACACAACCACCGAAACAACCAGACTCTCCTCAACAAAAGTTTCAACAGAGCATGAGTCAAATGCAATACATGAACCAGCAGATGCAACAAGCAGGACAGCGTATGCAGGGAGGACGTCATATCACAGGTGCTGAAAGCCCTGAAGAGGAGGAATAGGATGAATTATGGATTTAACAGGGAAGAATATTGTTATCACAGGAAGCCTACGTCCTCTAACTAGAGAAGAAGCCATACGATTTTTTGAAAGTAAAGGAGCTGTCGTGCAAAACTATGTGTCATCTAGGACAGATATATTGGTTGTAGGACATAAGCAGTTGAATCTTTTTGATCTAGATAAAAGGTCTAAGAAGCATGATGCAGCGCTTAGAAGACTATCAGAAGGCCAATTGATTACTTTTCTTTCTGAAGAAGGATTCTTTGATTTAGTTAAGAAGTCTCAAGATTGAGGCTTCTTTTTGTGTGTAAAAGTATGTTATAGATATTGACATTTTTTTAAAAAAATGGTAAACTATTAACATAGCACATGAATAGTTAAAGATTGGAGAAGAGACATGGGAATTTTACAGAGTCACTTAGAAATAGAATGCGACCCAAGATTGGCAGGAGAATTAGCTTATAGTATAAAAGAAGCCTATCGATATCTATGGGAATTGATTAATGCTACTCCTGTATTGCAACATCCTGAAATGCGTAAAACTTATGGTCATATTAGACAAGCCTTAGTAGATGTCGCTCTACGTTTGGTTTTAGAAGATTCATCTATGCCAGTAGACGTGCAAATGATAGCTGCAACGAACAATAAAAGAAATGGTTATACCTATACTATGATTGAGACAAAGGGAGCTATTATATCCCCTGTGAAAACAAGAAGTGTAAGAGCTGTTCCTAAAAAAGCTCTACATAGAAGTGTTGCTAGTATTAAGAATAAGCAGTTTGATTTGTTCACTACTCAAGAAGATATCAATAAACAGTATGATGAGACTACTCCCCCATTTATATTACTCACTTATGGTGGACTAAATCATCATCTTCAGTTTGTTCAGCTTGGACTACCTGATGTTGATTCAGAACAATGGATTGAGAAAGTAGATATTTTAAATGCTCCACGCATTATAACTTCTACAGAACAAGAACGAGCAACCCAAAAGAAACTAGATTTGACATTAACAGAGCTATCGGAAGATCTTCGTAGGAGAGTAGTAAATGGAACAACGAATATTTAATCCCTCTAAATTAACAAAAGCTAGAATAGCTAGGGGATTAACAAAGAAAGATTTAGCAGAACGAACTGGGATATCCCGACAGATGATTTCGAATTATGAATTAGGTAAAACGCAACCAGGAGCCAATAACCTAATGACTATTGTTGCCGAACTAGATTTTCCATATAATTACTTTACTTCTGAATCAAAAAGTTTTTATGAAGGAGCAACTTTTTTTCGTAGTCAGTCTGCATCCACCAAGAAAATAAGAGATATGCAAGCAGTGAGATTGGAATTTCAAAAAGAAATTTATGATTTTTTATCTCGCTATGTGAATTTTCCCCAGTTAGTTCTTCCTGATATTCTAATGAAAAATATTCATGATATCACTAATAAAGATATTGAAGAAAAAGCCAGAGAATTGAGAGAGATTTGGGGACTTGGAATAGATTTACCAGTTTCTAATTTACTTGAAGTAGCGGAAATTAATGGTGTCATTATTGTTGAAGCAAATATGTCCGATGAAACACTAGATGCGGTATCAGAGTGGATAGGAGATAGACCGTTCATAATGTTGACAGACAACGGCGAATCAGCAGTTCGCAGAAGATTTAACATCGCTCATGAGATCGGACATATTTTACTTCACGGAGATATTGAAAGTATTCATGATTATACATCACAGGAATTAAAGAATGTTATTGAAAAACAAGCTAATTATTTTGCTTCTTGTCTATTGTTGCCTGAAAATGGTTTCTTAAAGTCATTGTTATCTACTAATTTAGATTTTTATATTGAGTTGAAAAAATATTGGAAGGTTTCTATTCAGGCTATGATTATGAGAACACATCAACTAGAGTTAATAAGTGATGATCAAAAGTTGTATCTGTTTAAGAAAATTGCTTTTAATAAGTGGAAGAGACAGGAGCCGTTAGATACAGAGATAATTCCTGAAAAACCAAGCCTTTATAGAAAGGTATATGAGCTGATTGTTACAAATGATATTCTTCAGAGGAATGAATTAATTTCCTATTTATCCCTGCCAAAAGATGAATTGGAGAAGTCTTTAGATATTTCAATTGATGAACAAAAACCACCAAAACATGGTCCAATTTTAAGAATAGTTAAGTAAGAAGTCTCAGTATTGAGGCTTCTTTTATTGTGTAAAAAAGTATATAACTTTTTGTGTAATTTATTCCTGAAGGATGATGGGAAAAATGCTATTGTCCCTTTAAAAGATATTTTCGATTATTCATTATAATGTTAGTGTCAAAACAAATATAAAGGAGAAATTAATGTACGGTGAAAAATATGGTGTACCTAGAGATATTTATGCCAAAATCAAGATTATAGGACTTCTTATTCTGGATATTACATTTGTAGGAATAACTGGGCTAATTGCTCTAAGCGTTGGATTAAGAATTTTTCCGAAAAGTCAATGGATACAAATGTTCGCATTCATATTTTTAACACCAGTTATGAGTTTGTATCTGGTGTTGCCAGCTAACGGTGGTAAAAAGAATTGGCACAGTATGTTTCTTTTCTTCAGACGAAGAAGAAAACGTTACATCAGTTTGAACTATATCAGAAGGAGAAAATCATAATGGCAATTAAACAAACTTCATCCAAAAATATTGAGAAACGCCCTTTAGGACGTATTCGAGAAATGAAGAAGCATACTCAGGAATATTTCGATTTACATTCTTGTGTTGAGTTGTTAGACGTAAAATCAATTATTCCAAACAGACAGGCTTATATCCAGTTAGTAGATTATGGATACTTGCAGCTGATGGAAATACCAGGTAAAGACTTAGGGTCGATGTCTTATAACGAGGTGATGCGTACAATCGAAAATTTTGAAACTTGGTTAACTCGATTTGGACCTAATATCCAAGTAGAGACGACAACCTTGCCAACAAATACTGATACACAAATTTCTGACTTGCGCCATCATTTGAATTTAGTGCGACAAGATCTCTCTAAGATATCAGTAAATGAGAGACGTTTTTTACAACTCAAAGATCGTGAGCTTTGGCTTCAAAGTCAAATTAAAGTTGAAGAGAGCATACGACAAGAAGTCTATAATACAGAGTTTATACTGTGGCTATTTGCACCTACAACAACTGAATTGGACGAATTGGTTCGGAAGGCTAAAACCTATGGAAATAATGATTTTGTTCCACAAGATATCAGCTACAGGAAGAAAATTCAAATTATAAAGCAATACAACAATATGAATGAGAAAGTGTAGGAGAGATAGCATGCCTGATTTATCAAAACGTAGACAAAGACAACTAAAAAATGAAGGATATGACCTTGCCTTTCTTAGTCAGATTCAACCGCAAGGAAATATTGATTTTCAAAAGGATGACCGCTCCTGGATAAGTGGGGATGGATACCATACGGTCTTACACTATTATGAGTATCCAACTGAAGGAATGGATCGTTTTTGGCTTTCCGAACTGTTATTGATCCCTGGGACACGTTCCTTCCTGTCCCTGTACAAGGAGGATAATAGACAGCTTCAAAAAGAGATTGAGGACTCTATTGAAGAGAAGTCAACACGGATTACAAACAATAGCAAACTAACCAATAATCGGAAAGAACTAGATGAAATTGACAATCTGAATAAACTAAGCCGTGAAATTGATAAGCAAAATATAGCTATGTACGGGATGTATATTCGTGTCTTTGTGTTTGCATCAACCAAAGAAGAATTATTCAAGAGGGTTGAAGAGGTCAAAGACAAAACGTCGAAATTCAAATCCACTATTCTATCAGGAGAATTAGATTTTGAATATCATGCCCCATTTATTCCAGCCGAATATCAGATCGATTTGCCCAATCATCGAAGAGGAATACCGACTCCAGCTCACTCAATAGCTGGTGGATATTTCTTTAATCATACGAAACTAGAAGATGAGAAGGGCTTCTACCTTGGATGGACTCCAACAAATGGAGCGGTAAATTTCAATTTTCTAGAACGTGACGAGAAAAGAACACGATCCTTTATGATCCTATCTGGAAATCCAAAGATGGGACAGCGATCTTTTCTTATGAAACACACAGACGGTCTCTATGCGAAGGGGCATTATATTCGTAACTTTGATGCTACTGGCCAATTTCTTGATCAGACACGAAAACAACATGGACTGATTTTTGATTTATCAGGTGAGTCCAACCGTATCAATATCTTCCAGGTATTTCCGACAGTAACCAATGAGGCAGGAACTGAAATTGATAAGAAAAAATCTTACAACCTTCACATCGAGAAACTGAAGAGTATCTATAAACTCCTGAATAATGAAGTGACAGGAGACGATTTAATCACATTTGGAACCCTCTTGAATGAGTTCTATATTGAAGAAGAATTGTGGGCTCGAAATCCTTCGTTGAATCCAGAAAAACTGAAAGCGACGGATATTGTGAAGGAACAGTATCCTATTCTGTCTGATTTCATTTTGTTTGTTGATGCCTACAAACGTCGACTAGAACAAAGTTATAGCACGGATATGGCTGAAATCAAAGCTGTTAAGCGTATTTACAATACGTTTAACGAACTATTGACAACAAACGCAGAAATTTTCGAGGGAACAACAGAATTCCAAGATATCTCTTCAGAGCAAGTTGTAACATTTGACTTCTCAGGGTTGAAGAACGCCCCTCATTTGTTAAATGTTCAGATATTCTCTGTTCTTTCACTTGTCTCAGCTGATATTGTCAATAACGGAAAACGCTGTAAGCAATTACTGAAGAGACGTCCTGACTTAACGGAGATGGATATGCAGCACTATATTGTCAATATTAGTGGAGCACAGACACTCATTGACCCTAAGCATGAAAGTAGTGTCAACCTTCTGGCCGATATGATTGATACAATGGGCGAAAACTTTGCTGGTGTTGTATTGTCTGTTAATTCACTGCGAGGGATTCTGTTTGAGACGGGGATTGGCACTCATAAGGATCCGTACGTAACGGCAGTCCAGAGGATTTTTGGTCTGATGCAATATAGAGTTTTTGCTCAGACGGACGAAACCAGTGTTCCTCTACTAGCTAACGCCTTATCTGGATCAATGAACCAGTCTGAACTAGAGACTTTGCCTCGTCTGGCGAAAGGACAGTTATTCATGAATATTGCAGGGGTAGGAAATCTGGTCTTTAACCAACAGCTGTTAGCCCCTGAAGTTGAGCGCTATGGCGGTATTGAGTAAGAAAGGAAGGTAAACCAGAATGGCCAAAAATAAACTAGGAATGATTGCCAGGACTAAGCAGAGATTTGATCAATACGTATTGATTCGTAAATATCGCATGCAACAAGAAAGAGATTATTTCGCTTCAGAGGGAGAATCTGATCCAAAACGCCTGGAAGCACAAAAAGAACGAGATAAGGAGTTTTTGAACGGTCTCAAGAAGATTGGAATAGGATTTATTGTATTTTTAGTTTTTTATGGAATTTTGCGAACAATATTAGGATTATGGTAAATAAGCGAGGTATCCATGAAAAAAATATTTAAACTGAAGATCCTCATTCCTTTTGTGGCTCTCCTATTAATTATCAATGTTGGGATAACCATGTTAGTTGGGATAATGGGAGCTGTAACCAATAATGGAAGAAATGATTGTGGTGCTGTAGAAACAACATCTTCAACTGGCGACTCCACAGTTTCTTCAGCTGATGGTTCCATCGATGACTTTGTAAAAAAGCACAAGGAAGCCTATATCCTGTCTTGGAAGGCAGGAGGTTTCCTACCTTCAGCTTCTATCACTCAAACGATGATAGAGAATGGGTTCAATTTTACGAATCCTAATGGTACTTCCTTCTGGAAAGCTCACAATATGGGAGGTGTTAAAACCTCTAGTAAAAGTAATTTTCCAGTTACTCTTGCGACGTATGGTGAAGATAGTGTTGATTTAAGTGGGACAAAGCCTGGAGCGAATGTCGGAGACGGTACAGGAGGAGCTTATACTTGGTTCTCTAGCTACGATGCAGGGATCGTAGGGAAAGCTGAGTTTATGGCTCACCAGACACTTTATAAAGGGGCTATAAACAATACAAATGGCATTGCTAGCCTATCCGCTATAGCAGATGGTGGATGGGCCACAGATGGCACTTATAAGAGCAAACTAACTGATATGTATCAAAAACTGGGTACGAAGTATCAGTGGCTTGATAAGGAAGCTATTGCTGCTCATGGTGAGAAGCCCTATGAAGGATCCAGTACACAAGATGTTAGTTCTTCAGATAGTACGGTGTCTTCTTCAGCTGAAAAAAGTGGATGTGGTGAGTCAGGTAGCAGTGCCGATGGAACGGGAACTGTCCCTTCAGATGCGACTGCATGGGGGTATAAACCAGAAGACTTGCCAGATAGCTTGAAACCATTCCTTATTGATCCTAAGAGCTTAGGCATGGATTATGCCAAGTCTACAGGATGGTATAATCCTGGAAGTGACGAGTATGCTGGACAATGTGTGAATCTTACAATTAGCATGGGAAATCACTTATGGGGTCATTCTGGCTCAGTACAGGGAGATGGGAAAGATCAAGCGGCGGCATGGGCTGCAATATTTGGAAATTCGGTTAAGACTACACCTAAAAGAGGCGCTATTTTCTCTTCACAGGTAGGAGGCGGAGGATATGGTCATACTGGAATTGTATGTCATGTTTTCGAGAATGGCTCTATCTTATTTGTAGAACAAAATACACCTCTGAGTGGTTGGGATCAGTTCAAAACTCCATATACATGGAATTATCGTATTTGGACTAAATCACAACAACAAGAACAGGTAATCTCTTTTGCTTATCCAGATGACAGAGAAGCTAAATTAAGTTCAAATTAAAAGGAGTATATAAGATGATTGATTGGATAAAGGAGAATATGGTTGCATCGATTGTAGTAGGTATTCTATTGGTTTTGGCAGGGATAGGGATTGTATCGAGTTTCAGGCCGTCTCAACAAACTAAAATAGAAGAAGCTGCCCAGGTGGGTTCTTCAGGAACCGCACAAAACGAGCCGTCTTCCAAAGAGGAAACAGCAGACGAGAAGCATTATCGGACAGCTAAGCTAAAACTAGAACGCCCCTATGCAGAGGCAAGCCCAGAAGACAAAAAAGAAGTGTTAAAAGCCTTTGAAGAAGCAGTAGCAGATATAAAAAAGACGAATTTTCTGCCAAATGTCAAGGGAACAATCGAAAATCATTTATCTATGACACAGAATGCGATGGTTCAAACTTTTGCGATGGCTCTTCTGACGAATCAGTATGATTTTCAACCTAAACAATTGGAAGTGATGCCAACTGAATCAGATGACGTGATTCAATTTTTAGTTGTTCTAACTAAAAATGGAGAAGAGAATAGCTATTTCGTTGGAAATTTCAATACTACGGTTCAACAAATCCAGCTAAAAGCCTATGTTGGCGGAAATATAGGTGGTACATACGGATAATAAGTTGCACAAAAAGTTATATAACTTTTTGTGCTTTTATATTGACAAACAAAGTTGTTTTAGATATAATTAAGTATATAAAAAGTTATATAACAAAATATACAATTATCTAAGGAGGGAATCATGAAGATTCAGACTACAAACTTAGGAAAAGGTGGCGGTGGTAAGACTACAGATACCTTTAATGAAGGGGATTGGTTGGCACGTGTTAAGGGGCTTAGAACACTACTCATTGATGGAGCTTGGGAATGTAATTTGACAAGAACATTTGATGTAAAATGTGAGAAAACCGTCTATGATATATTTACGACTGGAGAGTATGAGATTGTTCCAATATCAGAAAATCTCAGTTTGATTTGTGGTGATGAGCGTTTGACAGATGAGCAGTTAGATCTTGCTAGTCGAAACAACAAGTATCTCCAGTTGTTTATGTGGTTTAGCGAACATTACGAAGAGTTAGAAGCACAATTTGATGTCATTCTGATTGATACGCACAATGATGAGAGTTTAGTTACAGCAAATTTTATAGCTGTATCAGATATTGTCTTGGCTGTTTCTGATGCCTCTCTAAATGGTTTTCGTGCCTGGTTATCTTTGAAAAATTTTGTAGACTTCATTAAGAGCGAAGCTATCGAAGTTATTACCAAGAAAAGCTATGTTAAAGCAGAACCTTATCTTATTGGAAATAAGATTAAGTACGTTGGAAACAATGTAACAGACACCTGTAAACAATTTTTAGAAGTTGTTGAAGAAGATCAGGCTTACCTGGGATCTATCCAGGAGAAAGAGCTCATGGCCAAAAGTCTTGTGATCAGTCAGAGTGTCTTTGAGCAGCATGAAGAGATGACAGCTAACCAACAAGAGACACATCAAAAGTTTTATGATAATATAAACTACGTATATGAAAATATTTTGAGTGTGTTAGAAGGAGAGGTAGCATGACAGAGAATCGATTCGCACAAGTAAAACAAACATTCCAAAGTACACCAAAGAGAGAAAAGACTCCTTCATCGAGGAAACAAAATCAGGAGGCTAGAAAGTCTCCTGAAAGCTATAACAAAAAGCAAAGATATCCATTCTCTTTACATCATAATGTTCGATACGATATGCTAGATGCTTTAGTAGAGTATCACGGTGAAAAATCAGCTTCATCTTATATCGAGAATCTGATTATAAGAGAATGGGAAAAGATGGAGCGAAAGAAAAAATAGCGTTCCATAAGAAAGGAAATGTAGCATGGTTTTTACAGGGATGCCGTATTCTAGTTGGAAAAGACAATCACAATATAACGAAGAACAGGAGCGGATTTTTTGGGAAAAAGAGTCAATGAAGAGAAAGCGAGAAAATGATTTCATCCAAGAGCGTATAAAGTGTGATTTAGAGTTTGCAAAGAAACACTATCAGACAACTGGAAATACTACTTATAGTATTCCTGTTAATAATTTGCCAAAGGATTTCAATAATCTTGAAGTTAATCTTGAAGTTAATCTTTATAACCTCATTCATTATGTTTATTCTGATGATGAATTTAGATTTTTTTATAAGACATCTAAAATCAGCTTCATCTCAAATTTAACGGATGTTCTTAATATCTCTGAAGACATTGCATTACAGATCCATTCTTTATTGTCGGACGAAGAGTATATTTTTAAATCACTTCACGAAAGTTGGTTTAGATTATTTGAATTATATGAGTATAACAAACTATTCAAATCCAAATATGGATCTTACGCCCCATTTTATAAGATGGCTAACAATTCCCTTTTGGGAGAAATTGAAAAGTTGAAATCAAAGAGTAATTTTATAAAAAGCTGGAGGAATAATCGTTTTTGGAAAAAGAAAGGATTATCTCGAAAAAGTATTTCAAAATTGTACTCGCTTGTAGGTTTTTTCTACTTAGAACATGATTGGGATAGAGTGTCTTATCAAAAATTATTTGGTATCCAGACACGAGGAGATAATAAATTTTAAAATATTACTGATGAAGTAGGAGGAATCTATGATGATTTTCATTGATATTAAAAGACTTGTTCAACTGTTCTTTATTTTTATCGGAGCTATAGCAATCTATGTGTTCTATAAAACATTTGGACTTAGTACGGTGTTTATAATTGTTTTAGGGTTGGCCGTTTTGAAATTCGCTCCAGCTTTCCTTCCAGTTGTATTATTACTGTATTTGGGACTTCACTTTACAGGTGGTTTTTCCTTTATTGCAGATGGAATTGTGACGGTTTTATGGAGTATTATTTTGATTCCTATGGGGATAGCTACTATTGAAATGAGCAAATCCTATTTGAGTAAGAAAGAGAAACCCTGGTATGACAAGTAAGAGTTTATCTGAAAAGATAGGCTCTTTTTTTGTCAGAACAAAGGATTATTTGAACATTCAGGTCAAAATTTATTAAAATAAGCGTAATTTTAATAAGGGAGGATTCTGAATGGCTTTCTTTGATGAGAGAGAACTAAAAAATAAATTGCTGTTTCAAAATGCAAAAGAATTTTATAATTTTGTTTCTAGGTATGATGAGGAGATGATTCCAGTTATGAAAGCAAAGGGCTATACCTGTATTCATTCAATGGAGCGAACCGTCGCTTTTACATTTGGAGAGTTTACTTTCAGAAGAAGGCGTTGGAAAAAGGGAGATCATTGGGTCATTCCAGTAGATGAAAAGTTAGGGCTTCAGAAGAACGTCCGCTTCTCCTGGGAATTTATGTATCAGGTGGCCAAATTATCTACTTTAATGCCATATGATAAAGTAACTCAGGTGATCCAATTGACTTATCACATCTCTATCACAAAACCAATTGTAGTAAAAGCCGTAAAAATTTGTGAGAAGTTATTGGAGGAAAGAGAAGGCTATCGATATTATGAGGAGAATAAAGAAGTTAGCAAAAGAAAAACCCAGGTTATTTATATTGAGGGTGATGGTGTGATGGTTAAAGCACGTGACACACAAAAGGATAATAAACATTATGATTTATCCCATTTTGTAGTCCATACGGGAAGCCAGAAAGTTGGCAGCAATCGATTTGAACTCCAGGACAAAAAAGAATTTATTGGCCTTGACAACCGCTTAGTGAGGGAGCAGGTGATCGATTATCTGTTCAATAATTACGAAATTACGAACCAGACTTTATTGATTACGAACTCTGATGGAGGTCATGGATATACACCCTATGTTTTCAAAGAAATTGCGAAGGTTTTGCGAATTAAACGACACGAACATTTTTGGGATGAGTATCATGTAAATAAGGAGTTGAAGAATTATTTAAAATTTTACTCTGAAGATCTATTAGAGAGAGCTTTCCAGGCGATTAAGCAACATGATAAGCAGTTAATGAGAACTGTCCTAGATACGACCGAAAGTCATATCGAGACAGAAGAAGAACAAGAGATATTTGAGAAGTTCAAGAGTAAAATATTGAGAAATTTCCAATACACTAAACCAGCCGAACAAAGGGGATTCAGTCATGCAGGAATCGGGATAATGGAAAGTCAGCATCGGAAGGTCACTTATAGAATGAAAAAAAGAGGAATGTACTGGACACTTGCTGGAGCTGAAACGATGAGTCGAATAGTTGTTTTGAATTATGAAGATTCTTTGAGGGAACTATTCTTTGGCAACTGGAGAGAAGATTATGAAAAATTTATTTCTTTAGAGGAAGTTTCTGCTTATACCATTAAAAAGAGAATGAGTAAAACGGAAAAAGAAAATACATCTAGATATCAATGTTACCCTGATAGTAAAAGGTTATCCTACTTCCGAAAACAATAGAAGTACATAATAAAGTATATAAAAAGTTATATAACAATAACCTTTATAAAAAAAGGTCTTTTTGTGCTACAATCAAACATAAAATGCTTGCATGGTATGTAAAAATGTGTTATAATTTACTTAAATTAATCGAATAAAAAAAGACGAAAAGTGCGCTAACACTTCTCGCCTTACCGAGTAAGAACACGTCCTTCTTACTCAGTCTTTAATTAATGATACCTGATAACTGTATCAATGTCAAGACTGAGCAAGAAATTTGTTCAGTCTTTTTTTAAAACTCGGTGATGTTCTCCTAAAAAATGTATGAATTTAGGCGTTCTAAAAAATTCTACCGCATACAAAAATGAAAAATATCTTGACAATGAAGGAAAAATTGTGTTACAATAATAGACGGTACTTTTTACTTTTGGTCTCTCAAAAGTGTACAGGGACGTGCTGACAAATGTTGCAAAAGTACACACAGATGGTAGCTGTCACCAAGTGTATCATCACCAAAAATAAAAAAACACAGGAGAATGTAGATGCCTACAATTAACCAATTGGTTCGCAAACCGCGTAAATCAAAAGTAGAAAAATCTAAATCACCAGCTTTGAACGTTGGTTACAACAGTCATAAAAAAGTTCAAACAAACGTTTCTTCACCACAAAAACGTGGTGTTGCAACTCGTGTGGGAACAATGACACCTAAAAAACCTAACTCTGCCCTTCGTAAATTTGCTCGTGTACGTTTGAGCAACCTTATCGAAGTTACTGCCTACATCCCAGGTATCGGACACAACTTGCAAGAGCACAGCGTGGTGCTTCTTCGTGGTGGACGTGTAAAAGACCTTCCAGGGGTACGTTACCATATCGTCCGTGGTGCACTTGATACTGCAGGTGTTAACGATCGTAAACAAGGCCGTTCTAAATACGGTACGAAACGTCCAAAAGCATAAGGAAAGGGGATAAAGAGAAATGAGTCGTAAAAATAGAGCTCCAAAACGTGATGTATTGCCAGATCCGCTTTACAATTCACAACTAGTTACTCGTCTTATCAACCGCGTTATGCTTGACGGTAAACGTGGTACAGCTGCTTCAATCGTTTACGGTGCTTTTGAGCAAATCAAAGAAGCTACTGGTAACGATGCACTTGAAGTATTTGAAACAGCTATGGAAAACATCATGCCTGTACTTGAAGTACGTGCACGTCGTGTTGGTGGATCTAACTACCAAGTCCCAGTTGAAGTTCGTCCAGAACGCCGTACAACACTTGGACTTCGTTGGTTGGTAACCATCGCTCGCCTTCGTGGTGAACACACAATGCAAGACCGTCTTGCAAAAGAAATCTTGGATGCTGCTAACAACACTGGTGCAGCAGTTAAGAAACGTGAAGACACTCACCGTATGGCTGAAGCTAACCGTGCCTTCGCACACTTCCGTTGGTAATAAAACGATACCAAGAGCGGTAAAGGCCCAAGGCAAAAATAGGAAACTGATGAAGTGTTCCGTGAACACAAAGCAGTTTATCTTTTTTGCACCGGGCCTCGCTCGGGTTCAAATCAGTTAACTTGAGCTTCTAGCCCGAGTTCAATTCAACTTGTCTACAAGTTGAAACCAACAAAAACAAGATAAACATTGAGAACGGGTAGGTCCTGCCTATCCGTTTTTATTAAAATCGTGTTATAATAGAATAGAAATTAAAATAAATAGGAGAAACAAACCTCATGGCACGCGAATTTTCACTTGAAAAAACTCGTAATATCGGTATCATGGCTCACGTCGATGCCGGTAAAACAACAACTACTGAGCGTATTCTTTACTACACTGGTAAAATCCACAAAATCGGTGAAACTCACGAAGGTGCGTCACAAATGGACTGGATGGAGCAAGAGCAAGAACGTGGTATCACTATCACATCTGCTGCGACAACAGCTCAATGGAACAACCACCGCGTAAACATCATCGACACACCAGGACACGTGGACTTCACTATCGAAGTACAACGTTCTCTTCGTGTATTGGACGGTGCGGTTACTGTTCTTGACTCACAATCAGGTGTTGAGCCTCAAACTGAAACAGTTTGGCGTCAAGCAACTGAGTACGGAGTTCCACGTATCGTATTTGCCAACAAAATGGACAAAATCGGTGCTGACTTCCTTTACTCAGTAAGCACACTTCACGATCGTCTTCAAGCAAACGCACACCCAATTCAATTGCCAATCGGTGCTGAAGATGACTTCCGTGGTATCATCGACTTGATCAAGATGAAAGCTGAAATCTATACAAACGACCTTGGTACAGATATCCTTGAAGAGGATATTCCAGCTGAATATCTTGAACAAGCACAAGAATACCGTGAAAAATTGATCGAAGCAGTTGCTGAAACTGACGAAGAATTGATGATGAAATATCTCGAAGGTGAAGAAATCACTAACGAAGAATTGAAAGCGGGTATCCGTAAAGCGACTATCAACGTTGAATTCTTCCCAGTATTGTGTGGTTCTGCCTTCAAGAACAAAGGTGTTCAATTGATGCTTGATGCGGTTATCGACTACCTTCCAAGCCCACTTGATATCCCAGCGATCAAAGGTATTAATCCAGATACAGACGAAGAAGAAACTCGTCCAGCATCTGACGAAGAGCCATTCGCAGCTCTTGCCTTCAAGATCATGACAGACCCATTCGTAGGTCGTTTGACCTTCTTCCGTGTATACTCAGGTGTTCTTCAATCAGGTTCATACGTGTTAAACACATCTAAAGGTAAACGTGAACGTATCGGACGTCTTGTGCAATTGCATGCCAATAGTCGTCAAGAAATCGAAACCGTTTATGCTGGTGATATTGCAGCTGCTATTGGTTTGAAGGATACAACTACTGGTGATTCATTGACAGATGAAAAAGCTAAAATCATCCTTGAGTCAATCCACGTTCCAGAACCAGTTATCCAGTTGATGGTTGAGCCAAAATCTAAAGCTGACCAAGACAAGATGGGTATCGCCCTTCAAAAATTGGCTGAAGAAGATCCAACATTCCGCGTTGAAACAAACGTTGAAACTGGTGAAACAGTTATCTCTGGTATGGGTGAACTTCACCTTGACGTCCTTGTTGACCGTATGCGTCGTGAGTTCAAAGTTGAAGCGAACGTAGGTGCTCCTCAAGTATCTTACCGTGAAACATTCCGCGCTTCTACTCAAGCACGTGGATTCTTCAAACGTCAGTCTGGTGGTAAAGGTCAATTCGGTGATGTATGGATTGAGTTTAGTCCAAACGAAGAAGGTAAAGGATTCGAATTCGAAAACGCAATCGTCGGTGGTGTGGTTCCTCGTGAATTTATCCCAGCGGTTGAAAAAGGTTTGGTAGAATCTATGGCTAACGGAGTTCTTGCAGGTTACCCAATGGTTGACGTTAAAGCTAAACTTTACGATGGTTCATACCACGATGTCGACTCATCTGAAACTGCCTTCAAGATCGCGGCTTCACTTGCCCTTAAAGAAGCTGCTAAATCAGCACAACCAGCTATCCTTGAACCAATGATGCTTGTAACCATCACTGTTCCAGAAGAAAACCTTGGTGATGTTATGGGTCACGTAACTGCTCGTCGTGGACGTGTAGATGGTATGGAAGCACACGGTAACAGCCAAATCGTTCGTGCTTACGTTCCGCTTGCTGAAATGTTCGGTTACGCAACAGTTCTTCGTTCTGCATCTCAAGGACGTGGTACATTCATGATGGTATTTGACCACTACGAAGATGTACCTAAGTCAGTACAAGAAGAAATCATTAAGAAAAACAAAGGTGAAGACTAATCAGTCCTCACTCTAGAAGGAAGTCACTTAGTGGCTTCCTTTTTTTGTCTTTAACTATTCATTTTTGCTGAATATAGTATACAAATTTGGTCGCTAAGTGAGAAAAATACTAATTCTATCCAGAAAGAAAATATTCTAATTTGATAAATTAAAGTAAATAAAGCTTCCTAATTCCGCAGAAAAGTTAATAAAAATGAGGACAAGATTCATAAATACACTTTTAGATAGAAAATTCAGAAAATTGACTCTTTTGCCTTGAAAATTTTTGAAAAAATGGTATGATAGTAACAAGCTATTTTTTTAAGAGAAGAGAAAGGGGAACAATGGAGAAAATCAGTTTAGAATCCCCTAAGACGGGGTCGGACCTAGTTTTGGAAACACTTCGGGGCTTAGGGATTGATACCGTTTTTGGTTATCCTGGTGGTGCGGTCTTACCTTTGTATGATGCGATATACAATTTTAAAGGTATTCGCCACATCTTGGGACGCCATGAGCAAGGTTGTTTGCACGAAGCTGAAGGATATGCCAAATCAACTGGAAAGTTGGGCGTTGCCGTCGTCACGAGTGGACCGGGAGCAACAAATGCCATTACAGGGATTGCAGATGCCATGAGCGATAGCGTTCCCCTTTTGGTCTTTACAGGTCAGGTTGCGCGAGCTGGGATTGGGAAAGATGCCTTTCAAGAAGCAGACATCGTGGGGATTACCATGCCCATTACCAAGTACAATTACCAAGTTCGTGAGACCGCAGATATTCCTCGTATCATTACGGAAGCTGTCCATATCGCAACGACAGGTCGACCAGGTCCTGTTGTGATTGACTTGCCAAAGGATGTATCAGCTCTAGAGACAGATTTCATCTATTCACCAGAAGTTAATTTACCAAGTTACCAACCGACGCTTGATCCGAATGACATGCAAATCAAGAAAATCTTGAAGCAATTGTCAAAAGCCAAGAAACCTGTTTTGTTAGCAGGCGGTGGTATCAGCTATGCGGAAGCTTCTAAGCAGCTCAATGAATTTGCTGAACGTTACCAAATTCCAGTAGTCACTAGTCTTTTGGGGCAAGGAACCATTGCAACAAGCCATCCACTATTCCTCGGAATGGGAGGAATGCACGGTTCTTTCGCAGCCAACATTGCAATGACGGAAGCGGACTTTATGATTAGTATTGGTTGCCGTTTCGATGACCGCTTGACTGGAAATCCCAAGACCTTTGCTAAAAATGCTAAGGTTGCCCATATCGACGTTGACCCAGCTGAGATTGGTAAGATTATCAGTGCAGATATTCCTGTGGTGGGGGATGCTAAGAAAGCCTTGCAGATGCTACTGGCAGAACCAACTGTTCATAACAATACTGAAAAGTGGATTGAAAAAGTCACCAAGGACAAGAATCGAGTTCGTTCTTATGATAAGAAAGAACGTGTGGTTCAACCTCAGGCTGTTATTGAACGCATCGGTGAGTTGACAAATGGGGATGCCATTGTTGTCACAGACGTCGGGCAACACCAAATGTGGACAGCTCAGTATTATCCTTACCAAAATGAGCGTCAGTTAGTCACTTCAGGTGGTTTGGGTACCATGGGATTCGGAGTTCCTGCAGCTATCGGAGCCAAGATTGCCAATCCAGAAAAAGAAGTCATCCTTTTTGTCGGTGATGGTGGTTTCCAAATGACCAACCAAGAGCTAGCAATCCTAAATATCTACAAGGTACCGATTAAGGTTGTCATGTTGAATAACCACTCACTAGGAATGGTTCGTCAGTGGCAGGAATCCTTCTATGAGGGTAGAACTTCAGAGTCAGTCTTTGATACACTTCCTGACTTCCAGCTGATGGCACAGGCCTACGGCATTAAAAATTATAAATTTGACAATCCAGAGACGATAGAGAAGGATCTAGAAGTCATTCTGGAGGATGTGCCCATGTTTATCGAGGTGGATATTTCTCGTAAGGAACAGGTCTTACCGATGGTACCAGCTGGTAAGAGCAATCATGAGATGTTGGGGGTGAAGTTCCATGCGTAGAATGTTAACAGCTAGATTGCAAAACCGTTCAGGAGTTTTGAATCGTTTTACAGGTGTCCTTTCTCGTCGTCAAGTCAATATTGAGAGTATCTCAGTTGGTGCGACAGAGAACCCCAATGTATCGCGTATCACTATTATTATTGATGTTGCTTCTCATGATGAAGTGGAGCAAATCATCAAACAGCTCAATCGTCAGATTGATGTGATTCGCATTCGAGATATTACAGACAAGCCTCATTTGGAGCGCGAGGTGATTTTGGTTAAGATGTCAGCACCAGCTGAGAAGAGAGCTGAGATTTTAGCGATTATTCAACCTTTCCGTGCAACAGTGGTAGACGTAGCGCCAAGCTCGATTACCATTCAGATGACGGGAAATGCAGAAAAGAGCGAAGCCCTATTGCGAGTCATTCGCCCATACGGTATTCGCAATATTGCTCGAACGGGTGCAACTGGATTTACCCGCGATTAAAAATCCAACTTAAATTTGTTAAACCAGCTTAAAAGGCAATAAATAATAGAAAAGAGAGAAAAGCTATGACAGTTCAAATGGAATATGAAAAAGATGTTAAAGTAGCAGCACTTGACGGTAAAAAAATCGCCGTTATCGGTTATGGTTCACAAGGGCATGCGCATGCTCAAAACTTGCGTGATTCAGGTCGTGACGTTATTATCGGTGTACGTCCAGGTAAATCTTTTGATAAAGCAAAAGAAGATGGATTTGATACTTACACAGTAGCAGAAGCTACTAAGTTGGCTGATGTTATCATGATCTTGGCGCCAGACGAAATTCAACAAGAATTGTACGAAGCAGAAATCGCTCCAAACTTGGAAGCTGGAAACGCAGTTGGATTTGCCCATGGTTTCAACATCCACTTTGAATTTATCAAAGTTCCTGCAGATGTAGATGTCTTCATGTGTGCTCCTAAAGGACCAGGACACTTGGTACGTCGTACTTACGAAGAAGGATTTGGTGTTCCAGCTCTTTATGCAGTATACCAAGATGCAACAGGAAATGCTAAAAACATTGCTATGGACTGGTGTAAAGGTGTTGGAGCGGCTCGTGTAGGTCTTCTTGAAACAACTTACAAAGAAGAAACTGAAGAAGATTTGTTTGGTGAACAAGCTGTACTTTGTGGTGGTTTGACTGCCCTTATCGAAGCAGGTTTCGAAGTCTTGACAGAAGCAGGTTACGCTCCAGAATTGGCTTACTTTGAAGTTCTTCACGAAATGAAATTGATCGTTGACTTGATCTACGAAGGTGGATTCAAGAAAATGCGTCAATCTATTTCAAACACTGCTGAATACGGTGACTATGTATCAGGTCCACGTGTAATCACTGAACAAGTTAAAGAAAATATGAAGGCTGTCTTGGCAGACATCCAAAATGGTAAATTTGCAAATGACTTTGTAAATGACTATAAAGCTGGACGTCCAAAATTGACTGCTTACCGTGAACAAGCAGCTAACCTTGAAATTGAAAAAGTTGGTGCAGAATTGCGTAAAGCAATGCCATTCGTTGGTAAAAACGACGATGATGCATTCAAAATCTACAATTAATTCTTGTAAAGAAAGACAGAAGGCGAGTTGGGGGTACCTAACTCGTTTTTTATCTTGAACAGTATTTGAGGAGGAGACAATGCTAAGTGCAAAAGATGTGGTGAAAGCCCACAAAGTTTTGAGTGGTGTAGTAGTTGATACACCACTAGAATATGATCATTATTTATCAGAAAAATACCAAGCAAAGATTTATCTCAAAAAGGAGAATGCGCAACGAGTTCGCTCTTTTAAAATTCGTGGAGCCTATTATGCCATTTCTCAACTATCAAAAGAAGAACGTGAGCGTGGTGTAGTCTGTGCCTCTGCGGGAAATCATGCCCAAGGTGTCGCCTATACTTGTAATGAGATGAAGATTCCTGCAACCATTTTTATGCCCATCACAACACCGCAACAAAAGATTGGGCAGGTTCGCTTTTTCGGTGGAGAGTTTGTGACAATCAAGTTGGTTGGGGATACATTTGATGCTTCTGCTAAGGCGGCACAAGAATTTACATTGACAGAAAACCGCACCTTCATCGATCCTTTTGATGATGCGCATGTTCAGGCTGGTCAAGGGACGGTAGCCTATGAGATTCTTGAAGAAGCCCGTAAAGAGTCTATTGATTTTGATACAGTACTTGTACCAGTAGGTGGTGGCGGATTGATTGCCGGTGTTTCAACTTACATCAAGGAAACCAATCCGACCATTGAAGTGATCGGGGTAGAAGCTAATGGTGCTCGCTCTATGAAAGCTGCCTTTGAAGCTGGGGGACCAGTTAAGTTAAAAGAAATTGATAAGTTTGCTGATGGGATAGCTGTGCAGAAGGTTGGACAATTAACCTATGAAGCGACCCGAAAAAATGTTGAAACGCTGATTGGGGTGGACGAGGGATTGATTTCCGAAACCTTGATTGATCTTTATTCCAAACAAGGTATTGTAGCAGAACCAGCCGGAGCTGCCAGTGTTGCAGCCTTGGAAGTTTTATCAGACTATATCAAAGGCAGGACGATTTGTTGTATCATTTCTGGAGGAAATAACGATATCAACCGTATGCCAGAGATGGAAGAACGTGCCTTGATTTACGATGGAATCAAGCATTACTTTGTAGTGAATTTCCCACAACGTCCAGGAGCTCTACGAGAGTTTGTAAATGACATTTTGGGGCCAAATGATGACATCACTCGTTTTGAATATATCAAACGAGCAAGCAAGGGGACAGGCCCTGTCTTGATTGGGGTAGCTCTTGCCAATAAGCATGACTATGCTGGATTGATTCATCGAATGGAAAAGTTTGACCCATCTTATATTAATTTGAATGGGAACGAAACGTTGTATAATATGTTAGTTTAAGCTAAAATAAAATTATTATCATATTATTTGCGTAATAATGATGATGGTGCTATAATGAGGGTGACGAAAGGGGGAGATTCCCATGGTTTTACAAATTTTACTTGTTTTATTGTTTTTAGTGGTGATTGCATCAGTGATTATGGTTAGTTCTGTGTATGTGGTTCGACAACAATCTGTCGCTATCATAGAACGCTTTGGTAAATACCAAAAGTTGAGCAATAGTGGTATTCATTTACGAGCTCCTTTTGGAATTGATAGGATTGCGGCAAGAGTTCAACTACGCTTGTTGCAAAGTGAGATTGTTGTAGAGACAAAGACGCAAGATAATGTATTTGTAACGATGAATGTGGCAACTCAGTATCGAGTGAATGAAAATAATGTCACAGATGCTTATTATAAATTGATGCGTCCAGAAGCCCAAATTAAATCCTATATTGAAGATGCTTTGCGTTCATCTGTACCAAAGCTAACCCTAGATGAGTTGTTTGAGAAGAAGGATGAAATCGCCTTAGAAGTTCAAAAACAAGTGGCTGAAGAAATGTCTACATATGGGTATATCATTGTCAAAACGCTGATTACTAAGGTTGAACCTGATGCTGAAGTAAAACAATCAATGAATGAAATTAACGCGGCTCAACGTAAGAGAGTTGCGGCGCAAGAGCTTGCTGAAGCAGATAAGATTAAAATCGTGACCGCAGCAGAAGCTGAAGCAGAAAAAGATCGCCTACATGGTGTAGGGATTGCAGAGCAGCGTAAAGCAATTGTTGACGGACTAGCTGATTCTATCCAAGAGTTAAAGGGAGCCAATGTTGAGCTAACTGAAGAACAAATCATGTCTATCCTATTAACGAACCAGTATTTAGATACGTTGAATAATTTTGCAGATAAAGAGGGTAATAATACAATCTTCCTACCAGCAAATCCTAATGGAGTCGAGGACATAAGAACTCATATATTATCGGCTTTAAAAGCCAAATAAAAATATGCAGAATAATATAGTTACGACGAATATATGTTTTTTTATTGACAAACGAAATAAAAACGTATACAATTAAGTATTGTAAAGAATAATTTAGGAGAAGAACATGGCTAAGTCGAACTTTGAAAAAGTAGAAGCAGTTGTTGGCTGGGCTCGTGATAAGAAAATCACAGGCTACCGTATCTCTAAAGAAACGAATGCGCGGAAATGTCTATCATTGCTCTAGCACAAGGACGCGCAAAAGTTAAAAATATTTCATTTGAAACAGCTCTTGGTTTAATCGATTTCTATGAAAAAAATCATGAAAAATTTGAAGATTAAACTGTGGTCACAGGCAGATTCCTGATTCGAGTCTGCCTTTTCTTTACAATTACAAACTAAAAAGACTGCATTCTTTATGCAGTCTTTGTTTATTAGCTGAGATAGCGTTGAAGAAATTCTTTTGTCCGTTCTTCTTTAGGGTTCGTGAAGAGTTCTTCTGGTTTGCCTTCTTCAGCAATGACACCCTTATCCATAAAGATGACACGGTGAGAGACATCGCGAGCGAACTCCATCTCGTGGGTTACGACGATCATGGTCAAGCCTTCTTGAGCCAAATCCTGCATAATTTTGAGAACTTCTCCGACCATTTCTGGGTCAAGGGCAGATGTTGGTTCGTCGAAGAGAATGGCATCAGGATTCATGGAGAGAGCGCGGGCGATAGCCACGCGTTGTTTTTGTCCCCCTGAGAGTTGTTTGGGCTTAGCTTGCCAGTAACGTTCTCCCATACCGACTTTTTCGAGATTCTCTTTGGCAATTTTTTCAGCTTCAGAGTGGTCGCGTTTGAGTACAGTCGTTTGGGCGACGATTGTATTTTCAAGGACATTCAGATTTTCAAAGAGATTGAAAGATTGGAAAACCATACCGAGTTTTTCACGATAATGGGTGAGGTTATAGCCTTTTTCTAAGACATTTTCTCCTCGATAGAGAATCTCTCCCTCTGTAGGTGTTTCTAGTAAATTAATCGAACGAAGGAAGGTTGATTTTCCGCTTCCTGAGCTCCCGATGATGGAAATAACCTCTCCTTTATGGACGGCGAGAGAAATGTCTTTTAGCACTTCGTTTTGCCCATATGATTTTTTGAGGTGTTTGATTTCAAGGATTGGTTGTGTCATTTTTTCAAATCCTCCGTTTGCATTTGGTTAGCACCTGTAGTGTAAGTATCCATGTCCATACGACGTTCGATGAAGCGTAGGATACGGGTCACAGTAAAGGTGAGGACAAAGTAGATCACGGCGATGATGGTAAAGGTCTGGAAGTATTGATAGGTTTGTGTTGCTACAGTATTTCCTGAGAAATAAAGCTCAACAACTGAAATAACGTTCAATACAGAGGTATCTTTGATATTGATGACAAATTCATTACCAGTAGCAGGTAGAATATTGCGGACAACCTGAGGTAGGACAATCTTACGCATGGTTTGGTTATGAGTCATACCAAGAGCAGTCGCGGCTTCAAATTGTCCCTTGTCAACCGCTAGGATACCACCACGGACGATTTCAGTCATGTAGGCACCGGTATTGATTGAAACGATGAAGATAGCAGCTAGTGTACGGTCAAGGTTGATACCGAAAGCTTGGGCAGTTCCATAGTAGATAACCATCGATTGAACGATCATTGGGGTACCACGGAAAATTTCAATGTAGACATTGAGGATCCAACCGACTAGTTTTTGTAGGCCATAAATGGCTTTATTCTCAGATAGAGGAGCAGTACGGAAGACACCAATGGCAAGGCCGATAATGAGACCTATGATGGTTCCGACAATAGAGATTAAAAGAGTGATACCAGCACCGCGCAAGAGTTGTTGCCAGTTTTCAGAGAGAATTTTAGCGACTTGGCTAAAGAAACTACTGCTAGTCTCTTCAGTTGTTGTAGCTTCGGCAGGTTGTTCCTTGATCATACGATCCATCAAGGCAACTTGATCGTCTTTTGAAATGGTTTCAATGCTGGCATTGATTTGGCTAATACGGTTGTCATCTTTACGAAGTCCAATGGCAATAGCTGTATCTTCTTCTCCAGTTTTGAAACCTGGTTCTACTTGAACCATCTTGAACTTAGAGTTAGCAGCTTCGGCAGTCAGAGCTTCTGGGCGTTCAGAAACATAGGCATCGATGACACCAGCCTCAAGAGCTTGGCGCATTTGAGCGAAATCTCCCATGGCTGTTTCTTTTTTAGCACCTGGGATTTGTGCAATCAAGTCGTAGAGGTAGACACCTTGTTGAGAAGTGATTTTCGCACCATTAAAGTCATCTAAAGATTTAGCATTTGCGTAGGCAGAATCTTTTTTGACTAGTAGAACTGGTTCGCTAGTATAGTAACTACTTGAAAAGGCAATTTCTTGTTTGCGCTCAGCAGTAGGACTCATACCTGCGATAATCATGTCAATCTTACCAGAAGTAAGGGCAGGGACTAGACCTTCCCACTTGGTTTTAACAACTAAAGGTTCTTTGCCTAAGTCCTTAGCGATTTTCTTGGCGATTTGAACATCGTATCCGTTAGCATACTGGTTAGTCCCATCGATTTTGACAGCCCCATTGCTATCATCATCCTGGGTCCAGTTAAAGGGAGCATATGCTGCTTCCATCCCGATGCGTAAATATTCATCAGCTTGAGCAACATTGACGAGTCCCAGCATCAGCAAGAGACCTGTGAAAATAGATAAGTATATTTTTCTCATGATTTCTCCTATTTCTAATCTATTAAAAAATAACTGTCTCCTATTTTATCGAAAAATGCGTAATTTTTCAACATAAGTAAGCCTTTACTTACGAAAAAATGTTATAATGATAAGAAAGATAAAAAGGGGGCTTAGTTGATGAAAAAAACTTTTTTCTTACTGATGTTTGGCTTGTTTTGCCTTCTGCCATTTTCTGTTTTCGCCATTGATTTTAAGATAAACTCTTATCAAGGTGATTTGTATATTCATGCAGACAATACGGCAGAATTTAGACAGAAGATAGTTTATCAGTTTGAGGAGGACTTTAAGGGCCAAATCGTGGGACTTGGACGTGCTGGCAAGATGCCTAGTGGATTTGACATTGATCCTCACCCAAAGGTTCAGGCTGCGAAAAACGGTGCTGAACTGACAGATGTTACTAGCGAAGTGACAGAAGGAGCAGATGGTTATACTGTTAAAGTTTATAATCCAGGTCAAGAAGGCGACATAGTTGAAGTTGACCTTACCTGGAACTTAAAAAATTTGCTTTTTCTATATGATGACATTGCTGAATTAAATTGGCAACCTTTAACAGATAGTTCAGGGACTATTGGGAAGTTTGAATTTCATGTAAGGGGAGACGAGGGGGCAGAAAAACTCTTTTTCCATACAGGGAAACTTTTTAGAGAGGGAACGATTGAAAAGAGTAACCTTGATGATACTATTCGTTTAGACAATCTTCCGGCTAAGCGTGGGGTTGAATTGCATGCCTACTGGCCTCGAACTGATTTTGCTAGCGCTAGGGATCAGGGGTTGAAAGGGAATCGTTTAGAAGAGTTTAATAAGATAGAAGACTCGATTGTTAAAGAAAAAGAGCAAAGTAAACAACTCCTTACTTGGGTATTCCCTTCGCTACTTTCCATTTCCTTGTTATTGAGCGTCTGCTTCTATTTTATCTATAGAAGAAAGACCACTCCTTCCGTCAAATATGCTAAAAATCATCGTCTCTATGAACCACCAATGGAATTAGAGCCTATGGTTTTATCGGAGGCTGTCTACTCAACCTCCTTGGAGGAAGTGAGTCCCTTGGTCAAGGGAGCTGGAAAATTCACCTTTGACCAACTTATTCAAGCTACCTTGCTAGATGTGATAGACCGTGGGAATGTCTCTATCATTTCAGAAGGAGATGCAGTTGGTTTGAGGCTAGTAAAAGAAGATGGTTTGTCAAATTTTGAGAAAGACTGCCTAAATCTGGCCTTTTCAGGCAAAAAAGAAACAACTCTTTCCAATTTGTTTGCGGATTACAGGGTATCTGATAGTCTTTATCGTAGAGCAAAAGTCTCTGATGAAAAACGGATTCAAGCAAAGGGGCGTCAGCTCAAATCTTCTTTCGAAGAAGTGTTGAAAGAGATGCAAGAAGGGGTGAGAAAACGAGTTTCCTTCTGGGGGCTTCCGGATTACTATCGTCCCTTAACTGGTGGGGAAAAGGCCTTGCAAGTGGGTATGGGTGCCTTGACTATCCTGCCCCTATTTATCGGATTTGGTTTGTTCTTGTACAGTTTGGATGTTTATGGTTATCTTTACCTCCTCTTGCCAATACTTGGTTTTCTAGGTTTGGTTTTGGCTGTTTTCTATTATTGGAAGCTTCGACTAGATAGTCGTGATGGTGTTCTGAATGAAGCAGGAGCAGAGGTCTACTATCTCTGGACCAGTTTTGAAAATATGTTGCGTGAGATTGCACGATTGGATCAGGCTAAGCTGGAAAGTATTGTGGTCTGGAATCGCCTCTTGGTCTATGCGACCCTATTTGGCTATGCGGACAAGGTCAGTCATTTGATGAAGATTCATCACATCCAAGTAGAAAATCCAGATATCAATCTCTATGTAGCTTATGGCTGGCATAGTATGTTTTATCATTCAAGCGCGCAAATGAGCCATTATGCTAGTGTCGCAAATACAGCAAGTACCTACTCCGTATCTTCTGGAAGTGGAAGTTCTGGCGGTGGCTTCTCTGGAGGCGGAGGCGGTGGTAGCATCGGCGCCTTCTAAAAAATCTATCGCAACATCTGAAATTATGTTATAATAGAGGACAGAAAAAGGAGTAATGTATGTATTTTATTGAAATTTTGAAGTCAATCTTTTTTGGGATTGTTGAAGGAATTACAGAATGGTTGCCCATTTCAAGTACTGGCCACTTGATCTTGGTTGAAGAATTTGTACAATACAAGGACCAGAATGAAGCCTTCATGTCCATGTTTAATGTTGTCATCCAGCTTGGTGCCATTTTAGCAGTTATGGTCATTTACTTTAATAAGCTCAATCCTTTCAAACCTGGTAAAACTAAGGTCGAAGTTCGTAGGACTTGGCAATTGTGGTCAAAAGTCTTCGTTGCGACCTTGCCTTTGCTATTGGTCTTTAAACTAGATGATTGGTTTGATGCCAACTTCCATAACATGGTTTCTGTTGCTCTCATGTTGATTATCTACGGGATTGCCTTTATCTATTTGGAAAAGCGCAATAAAGCGCGTGCTATCGAGCCAAGTGTAACAGAGTTGGACAAGCTTCCTTATACGACAGCTTTCTATATCGGACTCTTCCAAGTTCTTGCCCTTTTACCAGGGACCAGCCGTTCTGGAGCAACGATTGTCGGTGGTTTGTTAAATGGAACCAGTCGTTCTGTTGTGACAGAATTTACCTTCTATCTTGGAATTCCTGTTATGTTCGGAGCTAGCGCCTTAAAGATTTTCAAATTTGTAAAAGCAGGACAGCTCTTGAGCTTTGGGCAATTGTTCTTGCTCTTGGTTGCGATGGGAGTCGCCTTTGCAGTCAGCATGGTCGCTATTCGTTTCTTGACAAGCTATGTGAAAAAACACGACTTTACTCTTTTTGGTAAATACCGCATCGTGCTTGGTAGTGTCTTGCTACTTTACAGTTTTGTCCGTTTGTTTGTATAAGAAAAAAAGCTTGAGGGAATTTTCCTTCAAGCTTTTTAAAATCCTGTCACCGTAATTCCTAGTAAACGGATACCTTTTTCTTTTTCAGCTAGTTCTTCGTAGAGTTGAAGGGCAGTTTGAGAAACCTGACTAGCGTCCTGTGTTGCTTGTGGGAGACTTTTTCGTCTAGTCAGAGTGGAGAAGTCAGCATATCGTATTTTTAGGATAATGATTTTTCCAGCTTTGTCCTGCTTGCTGAGATTGTGAGCTACCTTTTCGGAGAGAAGAGACAGCTCTTTTTTGATGTCTTCTTCTACTTGTAGGATCTTTCCGTAGGTTTTTTCCTTGCCAATGGACTTACGAATGCGGTCGGGCTTGACCGGTGAGTTATGAATACCTCTTGCCTTTCGATAAAGGTCAAAACCGAGTCTGCCGAACCGATCGATTAAAGTAACTTCTGAGACATCCAATAAGTCTGCACCGGTATAAATGCCCATTTCATGAAGGCGTTCAACTGTTTTCTTACCAACACCATGAAATTTAGCAATGTCCATTTGTTTGAGAAAGTCTTGAGCCTGATCTGGGAGGATAACTGTCAAACCATGTGGTTTTTGATAGTCACTAGCCATTTTAGCTAAAAATTTGTTATAAGAAACACCAGCAGAAGCTGTCAGGTGTAGCTCCTGCCAGATATCTTGTTGGATGAGGCGGGCTATTTTGACAGCTGACTTGATACCGAGTTTATTTTCCGTCACATCTAAGTAGGCTTCGTCAATACTCATAGGTTCAATCAAATCAGTGTAGCGTTTAAAAATAGCTCGAATCTCAAGTCCCACAGTCTTATACTTTTCATAATTTCCAGAGATAAAGATAGCTTGGGGACAGCGCTCATAAGCTTCTTTAGAACTCATGGCTGAATGAACACCAAAAGCTCGTGCCTCATAGCTACAGGTAGAAACGACACCACGCCCACCTGTTTGTCTGGGGTCGCTTCCGATAATGACAGGTTTGCCCTTTAACTTAGGATTATCTCTTATTTCCACCGCAGCAAAAAAGGCATCCATGTCGATATGGATGATTTTTCTGGACAGATCATTTATCAATGGAAATATGAGCATTCCAATCCCTTTCTAGTGTCATTTTCTATTTATTATACCCTTTTTTCTGAAAAAATGGGAAAGTTCAACCTGACTTTCAAAAATATAATACAGATAAGAACAAAAAAGAGACTGTATTATAAAAGAAAGCGTCTAAAATGCCGATTTTCTCTTGTTGAAATCGGTTACTGTATGGTATACTTGTCTCAAGAATGTAACAGATGACTGTTACTAGAAAAAAGAGGATATTAACATGGTTGTTAAGACAGTTGTTGAAGCACAAGATATTTTTGATAAAGCTTGGGAAGGCTTCAAAGGCGTAGATTGGAAAGAAAAAGCAAGTATTTCTCGCTTCGTTCAAGCTAACTACACACCTTACGATGGAGATGAAAGTTTCCTTGCTGGACCAACAGAACGTTCACTTCACATCAAAAAAATCGTAGAAGAAACAAAAGCACACTACGAAGAAACTCGTTTCCCAATGGACACTCGTCCAACATCTATTGCTGATATTCCTGCTGGATTTATCGACAAAGAAAACGAAGTGATTTTTGGTATCCAAAACGACGAACTCTTCAAATTGAACTTCATGCCAAAAGGTGGTATCCGTATGGCTGAAACTACTTTGAAAGAAAATGGATACGAACCAGATCCAGCTGTTCACGAAATCTTCACTAAATACGTAACAACAGTTAACGACGGTATCTTCCGTGCCTATACTTCAAATATCCGTCGCGCTCGTCACGCTCACACTGTAACTGGTCTTCCAGATGCCTACTCACGTGGACGTATCATCGGTGTTTACGCACGTCTTGCTCTTTACGGTGCTGACTACTTGATGCAAGAAAAAGTAAACGACTGGAATGCGATTAAAGAAATCGATGAAGAAACAATCCGTCTTCGTGAAGAAGTAAACCTTCAATACCAAGCATTGCAACAAGTTGTTCGCTTGGGTGACCTTTACGGAGTTGATGTCCGCAAACCAGCGATGAACACGAAAGAAGCCATCCAATGGGTTAACATCGCCTTCATGGCTGTCTGCCGTGTTATTAACGGTGCTGCTACATCTCTAGGACGTGTGCCAATCGTATTGGATATCTTTGCAGAACGTGACCTTGCTCGTGGTACATTTACTGAATCAGAAATCCAAGAGTTCGTTGATGATTTCGTTATGAAACTTCGTACAGTTAAATTTGCTCGTACAAAAGCTTATGACCAATTGTACTCAGGTGACCCAACCTTCATCACAACTTCTATGGCTGGTATGGGTAACGATGGTCGTCACCGTGTTACTAAGATGGACTACCGTTTCTTGAACACTCTTGACAACATCGGTAACTCTCCAGAGCCAAACTTGACAGTTCTTTGGACTGACAAATTGCCATACAACTTCCGTCGCTACTGTATGCACATGAGCCACAAACACTCTTCTATCCAATATGAAGGTGTAACAACAATGGCTAAAGACGGATACGGAGAAATGAGCTGTATCTCATGCTGTGTGTCACCACTTGACCCAGAAAACGAAGATCAACGCCACAACATCCAGTACTTCGGTGCTCGTGTAAACGTTTTGAAAGCCCTTCTTACTGGTTTGAACGGTGGTTACGACGATGTTCACAAAGACTACAAAGTATTTGACATCGATCCTATCCGTGACGAAGTTCTTGAATTCGAATCAGTTAAAGCGAACTTTGAAAAATCTCTTGACTGGTTGACTGACACTTATGTAGATGCTTTGAACATCATCCACTACATGACTGACAAGTACAACTACGAAGCTGTTCAAATGGCCTTCTTGCCAACTAAACAACGTGCTAACATGGGATTCGGTATCTGTGGATTTGCAAACACAGTTGATACATTGTCAGCTATCAAATACGCTACCGTTAAACCAATCCGTGACGAAAATGGATACATCTACGATTACGAAACAATCGGTGAATACCCACGTTGGGGTGAAGATGACCCACGTTCAAACGAATTGGCAGAATGGTTGATCGAAGCTTATACAACTCGTCTACGTAGCCACAAACTATACAAAGACGCAGAAGCTACTGTATCACTTTTGACAATCACATCTAACGTTGCTTACTCTAAACAAACTGGTAACTCACCAGTCCACAAAGGTGTATACCTCAACGAAGATGGTTCTGTGAACTTGTCTAAACTTGAATTCTTCTCACCAGGTGCGAACCCATCTAACAAAGCTAAAGGTGGATGGTTGCAAAACTTGAACTCACTTGCTAGCCTTGACTTTGGTTACGCAGCTGACGGTATCTCATTGACAACTCAAGTTTCTCCACGTGCTCTTGGTAAGACTCGTGACGAACAAGTTGATAACTTGGTAACAATCCTTGATGGTTACTTCGAAAACGGTGGACAACACGTTAACTTGAACGTTATGGACTTGAACGATGTTTACGAAAAGATCATGTCAGGTGAAGACGTTATCGTACGTATCTCTGGATACTGTGTAAACACTAAATACCTCACTCCAGAACAAAAAACTGAATTGACACAACGTGTCTTCCACGAAGTTCTTTCAATGGATGACGCATTGAGCTAAGATTCAATTAGAATGAAAAGAAAGCTAGTCTATAGGACTGGCTTTTTACTATAATATCAAAGATTGACCTAATTACAGATGCAACATATATTAAGCTATTTATATTGGTTTACCGATATAAATAGCTAAAAATTGAATGGCTAGGTTATAGAATGATGCAAATACGTGTATTTTTAAGTTAATATACTTGAATAGATTGTATTGAGATGTTATAATATAATAGACAAGCTCTAGTTAGTGATAGAGGTTGTCAAAATGTTATGATGTAATCTCTTAGGGAGATTAGAAATAAAAATTTCATATAGAAAAGAGGAGAAGAAATGTCGAAAAGCAAAGCGTTAAAAATGCTTTCTAAATTTTCTGCGTTAGTTTTTGCTATTTTAGCTCTAGCATCTGTTTTAGTAGGCATTGTTAAAGCAGATAATCCAGTATCAAAAGAATTAACACAAGTAATTACAGACATTGATCTGTTAGATGCTTCAGATACTAAGCAAAATGTGAGTTCAGAAGGAGATTTCGAGCTTCGTACGAATTTAGCATATAAGCTTCGTGTGACTTTTGATCTCAAACAGTATAATGAACATCTGAATAATGGAGATTATTTTACCTTTGATATACCTGCTCCTATGGCAGTTTATGAAGGGAGTCAGGATTTAATTGATCCGACAACAAAAGTTACTATTGGAGAAGCAGAAGTGACTTCAAATGGTACTGATCAAGGTGGGAAAGCAAAAATCACCTTAAAAAACTTGGATAAATATCTAGAGAAAACTGGTGGAGATAAGGTAAAGGATGTGTCAGGGAATTTTTCTGTTACTTTTAGATTCTTAAAGGATCAGAATAAAACCCGCATTAACTTTAATTCATCCTCATTAAAGCAAGAAGTGACTCACATTTATTCATCAAAAACAATCGATGGTCCCAAAGTTGGTACTGAAAATTATGCTAAAATTGGGGGTCGTGCTGCCCTTGAAAATTGGAACTCTCCAAAACTGGCTGAGATTGGTTCGGTTAGCAAGGGAGATGCATGGTCTACCTGGCGCGTACGTGTAAATACAGAGAAACAAGACTTAGGACAAAATATTGTATTACATGATACTATACCAAATGATGATACTAGTTACACTCCTGCACAGTATATTCCTGAGACTCTAAAAGTGTATAAGGCAAATATCACTGTTGGGACTTCTGCTGTTCCAGATGATGCAGTATTGTTAACGGAGGGACAAGACTATACCGTTTCGTGGAACGAAAACTATACTTCATTCGATATCATTTTTAAAGATGGAACGACCTCTTATATAGTATCTTATAACACAACAACTCCTAATGATGGAAGTAAAGTAGGAAATAGGGTTGCTCTGTCATTGGCTGACGGGACTAAATTAGCACAGAATACAAGTCGTCCGGGAGCACTTGATATGACAGCTGAGGCGACGTCTTTGATTTCTGGAACGATTGTAGCATCTACTGCTT
Source organism: Streptococcus sp. ST14 (assembly GCF_046098195.1). Lineage (NCBI taxonomy): Bacteria > Bacillati > Bacillota > Bacilli > Lactobacillales > Streptococcaceae > Streptococcus > Streptococcus sp. ST14. The sequence goes on along the minus strand of NZ_JBJUSF010000013.1, from coordinate 17,637 downwards.
ACCAAATTAAGATTCATAAGACTGATGCCTTCACTCTTGCTCCGGTTTCGGGTGCGGTATATACTGTGACAGCAGCAGATGATGCAAGTGAAACAACAGAAGTGACTACGAATGAAAAAGGAGTAGCGCTTACGAAAACTTATGATCAGAAATGGGAAGGTAAAACGTTTAAGATCAAAGAGAAGACTGCCCCAGCAGGTTATAAACTAGATGAAAAAGAGTATACAGTTAAACTCGGTGCTGCGGGTTCTACTATTCATCTTAAAGATGAACCTGTTCCAGCTGTATTCAATGTGACGGCTAAGAAAGTAGTAGAAGGACGTACAGATAAACTTCCAAAAGCAGATGAGTTTACCTTTAACCTGTTTACTGCAGAGAACTTGAAGGATCCTGTAGCTACAGCAAAATCAAAAGCTGATGGGACTATTACCTTTGAGAATCTCCAAGTAAAAGGTGCGGGAACTTATCACTACATCATCAAAGAAGACACTTCAACAGCAGTTGCAGGCGTTGCATTTGATACAGAAGCCAAGGAAGTTACTGTAGCAGCAACTTTCCAAAGTGGAGTTTTAACAGCAACTGTCACATCTGCAGAACCAACTTTCACTAACACCTATAAAGCAACTCCAGCTAAAGAAACTATCACAGCTAAGAAAGTCTTGAATGGTAAAGACCTTGAAGCTGATAAATACGAATTCGAACTTAAAGAAGGTGACAAAGTCGTTGCGACAGCTAAAAACGCTGCAGACGGCACCGTTACTTTCAAAGAAATTGAGTTAGAAACAGCAGGTGAATACACTTACACTATCACTGAAAAAGCAGGTAGTGAAAAAGGTGTGACATACGATACTGCTAAACACGAAGTTAAGGTAAAAGTTACAGATAACGGCCAAGGTCAACTTGTTGCAACTGTTACAGGTAACAACCCAACCTTCACCAACACTTATAAAGCAGCTAAAACAAGTGCAACGATTACAGCTAAGAAAGTCTTGGAAGGTAAAGCCCTTGAAGCTGATAAATACGAATTCGAGCTTAAAGAAGGTGACAAAGTCGTTGCGACAGCTAAAAACGCTGCAGACGGTACTGTTACTTTCAAAGAAATCGAATACAATGAAGCAGGCGACCACACTTACACTATCTCAGAAAAAGCAGGTAGCGAAGCAGGTGTGACATACGACACTGCTACACATGAAGTGACAGTAAACGTTACAGATAACGGTCAAGGTCAACTTGAGGCGGCTGTTGCAGGTAACAACCCAACCTTCACCAACACTTATAAAGCAGCTCCAGCAAAAATTGCTATTGAAGCTAAAAAAGTTTTGAACAGTAAAGAGCTAGAGATAGATGAGTTTGAGTTTGAACTGAAAGAGGGTGATAAGGTTGTTGCGACAGCAAAGAATGCTGCTGGTGGATTGATTCGTTTTTCTGAAATTAGCTATTCAAAAGCAGGAGTATATAACTATACTATTACAGAAAAGGTTGGCAATAAACTTGGTGTAACTTATGATAAAACAGAACATCCAGCAACTGTAGAAGTGAAAGATAATGGCTCAGGTCAACTTGTCGCGACAGTTACAAGTGAAACACCAGTTTTCGTTAATGACTATAAAGCGGAACCTGCGCAGGCTACAATCAAAGCTAAGAAAGTCTTGAAAGGAAAAGCGCTTGAAGCTGATGCTTATACTTTCGAACTGAAAGAAGGTTCAGACCTTGTAGCTACGGCTAAGAATACTGCCTCAGGAGAAGTTGTCTTCAACGTCACTTTCTCAGCAGCAGGCGATTACGCTTACACTATTACTGAAAAAGCTGGTGACGATAAAACAATCACTTATGATCAAATTGCGTATGAAGTGTTCGTCACTGTTGCGGATGATGGTAAAGGCCAATTGGTTGCGACTGTAGAAGATGCGGATACAGAACGGGTCTTCACAAATATTTATACAGCACCAGCTCCAACAGCTACATCAGCAACACTTGAGTTTACGAAAGAATTGACTGGTCGTACTTTGGTTGATGGTGAGTTCCAATTTGAATTGTACAAAGATGGACAAAAAATTGATACAAAAACAAACCAAGGTGGGAAAGTAACATTTAATACAATCAACTATGATGCAGAAGGTGTTCATACTTATACTGTAAAAGAAGTGAATGCTGGAGCAACTGGTATTACTTACGATACAGAAAAGACTGCAAAGGTAACAGTAACCAAAGATGCAGCAACCAACGCCTTGAAGGCAGCTGTTGAATATCCAGCAGGTAATGTCTTCAAGAATAGCTTCAAAGCACCAGCGGTAGAAGCGACGATTGAAGCAACTAAGAAACTTGAAGGTAAAGAACTTGCGGCTGATGCTTATACTTTCGAATTGAAAGAGAAAGGCGCCGTTGTAGCAGAAGCTAAGAATACTGCTGAAGGTAAAGTAGCTTTTGTTCGTTCATTCGAAGAAGCAGGTACTCATACTTATACCTTGGTTGAAAAAGTTGGTACTGAAGAGGGGATTGAATACGATAAGACTGAGCATACCGTAACAGTCACTGTAGTTGCGGATGATCAAGGTCTCTTGACTGCAAAGGTTTCGTATGCCGATGGTAAAGAAGTTGTATTTACAAATAAATACACTGTTCCAACACCAACACCAGAACCAAATCCAAATCCAGCTCCAAATAATCCAGGAACAACGCCAGATCCAGCACCAACACCAGATCCAACGGCAAATAATCCAGGAACAAATCCAACTCCAGGAACAGAACCAACTGATCCAGGACAAAAGGAGGATCCGAAACCAGCACCCCCAGCTACTGAGAATAAAGGTAAAGCTGAACTTCCAAACACAGGGGAAGCAACCTCTATCCTTTCTGCGCTTGGATTTGTAGTCTTGGCATTGAGTGGATTGGTATTCTTCGTAAAACGTAAAGCTTAAGCTTTCATAGAAGAAACATGAAACTTGGTAAGTGAGAATTCTACTTCTCTCTTAAACTTGATAGAGAAAGTCTCTAGAAAATTCGTTTTCTAGGGGCTTTTTTGTACTTCAAAAAATTTTTTTAAAAATAGTCAAATTTGGTCAAAAAACTATTGACTTTTACTGACTAATGTGATATAGTAGGAACATAAGGAAAATGAATTCCTTAAAAACTTCATTTTCAATGATTCTATTTCTTGAAAATGTACGATAGATACCCTAGAAAGGGGTGAGGCCTGTGTTGAATCTAACAGACTTTGAAAAGAAGATGATAAAAGGCTTATTTAAAAAAGAAAAACCAGAAATTATACGTAGAGTAGCGAGTTAGCTAGTCTAAAATTTTTAAAACAAAGGTCAAAGATAGTCAATATCAGAGATCGTACTTAATTAACAATAAACGAGGTAAAGAATATGAACAACAACTTTAATAACTTTAACAACATGGATGATTTATTTAACCAATTGATGGGTGGTATGCGAGGATATAGTTCTGAAAATCGTCGCTACTTGATTAATGGACGTGAAGTGACACCTGAGGAATTTGCTCACTATCGTGCAACTGGTCAATTGCCAGGAAATGCAGAATCTGATGTGCAAATGCAACAACACGCTTCAGGTATGAAACAAGACGGTGTCCTTGCTAAACTAGGTCGCAACTTGACAGCGGAAGCTCGTGAGGGCAAGCTGGATCCTGTAATCGGACGAAACAAGGAAATTCAAGAAACATCTGAAATCCTCTCACGTCGTACGAAAAATAATCCTGTTCTAGTCGGAGATGCGGGTGTTGGTAAGACAGCCGTTGTCGAAGGTCTAGCACAAGCGATTGTGAATGGAGATGTTCCGGCTGCCATCAAGAACAAGGAAATAATTTCTATTGATATCTCAGGTCTTGAGGCTGGTACTCAATACCGTGGTAGCTTTGAAGAAAACGTTCAAAATCTAGTCAATGAAGTAAAAGAAGCAGGGAATATTATCCTCTTCTTTGATGAAATTCACCAAATCCTTGGCGCTGGCTCAATCGGAGGAGACAGTGGTTCTAAAGGGCTTGCGGACATTCTCAAGCCAGCTCTCTCTCGTGGTGAATTGACCGTTATTGGAGCGACAACTCAAGACGAATACCGTAACACCATCTTGAAAAATGCAGCTCTTGCTCGTCGTTTCAACGAAGTCAAGGTTAATGCTCCTTCAGCAGAGGATACCTTTAAAATTCTTCAAGGAATTCGTGACCTCTACCAACAACACCACAATGTTATCTTGCCAGATGAAGTCTTGAAAGCAGCAGTGGATTATTCTATCCAATACATTCCACAACGCAGCTTGCCAGATAAGGCTATCGACCTTGTCGATGTAACGGCTGCTCACTTGGCAGCTCAACATCCTGTAACAGATGTTCATGCTGTTGAACGAGAAATCGAGGCAGAAAAAGACAAGCAAGAAAAAGCAGTTGAGGCAGAAGATTTTGAAGCAGCTCTCAATGCCAAGACACGTATTGCTGAATTAGAGAAAAAAGTCGAAAACCACACAGAAGACATGAAAGTGACTGCAAGCATCAACGATGTGGCTGAGTCTGTGGAACGAATGACAGGTATCCCAGTGTCACAAATGGGAGCGTCAGACATCGAACGTTTGAAAGATATGGCTCATCGCTTGGAACACAAGGTTATCGGCCAAGACAAGGCGGTTGAAGCTGTAGCTCGTGCTATCCGTCGTAACCGTGCTGGTTTTGATGAAGGCAATCGCCCAATCGGTAGCTTCCTCTTTGTAGGGCCTACTGGGGTTGGTAAGACGGAGCTTGCTAAGCAATTGGCGCTCGATATGTTTGGAACCAAGGATGCGATCATCCGCTTGGATATGTCTGAATACAGTGACCGCACAGCCATTTCTAAATTGATCGGTACAACAGCTGGTTATGTTGGGTATGATGACAATAGCAATACCTTGACAGAACGTGTTCGTCGCAATCCATACTCTATCATTCTCTTGGATGAGATTGAAAAGGCGGATCCTCAAGTCATTACCCTTCTCCTCCAAGTCTTGGATGACGGTCGTTTGACTGATGGTCAGGGAAATACCGTTAACTTTAAAAACACTGTCATTATCGCAACATCAAATGCTGGCTTTGGCTATGAAGCCAACTTGACAGAAGATGCGGATAAGCCAGAATTGATGGATCGTTTGAAACCATTCTTCCGTCCAGAATTCCTTAACCGCTTTAATGCAGTTATCGAGTTCTCACACTTGAATAAGGAAGACCTTTCTAAGATTGTGGACTTGATGTTGGCGGAAGTCAACCAAACCTTGGCTAAGAAAGACATTGATTTGGAAGTCAGCCAAGCAGCTAAGGACTTTATCACAGAAGAAGGTTATGACGAAGTTATGGGTGTTCGTCCTCTCCGTCGCGTGGTTGAACAACAAATTCGTGATAAGGTAACAGATTTCCACTTGGATCATCTAGATGCCAAACATTTGGAAGCAGATATGGAAGATGGCGTTTTGGTCATTCGTGAAAAAGCCTAACTCAAGATTTTGAGAATAAAAAAAGAAGGAACTAGCTAAAAGCTGGTTCCTTTTTGTGTTTAGATGATATGGCGCTCAAAGGCATCATCTGAGATTCCTTGTTCCAGGATGAGTTTCGCCCATTCTTTAGCTGAAAAGAGGCTGTGGTCCTTGTAGTTTCCGCAAGATTCGATGGTTGTTCCAGGGACATCTTCCCAAGTAGTAGTTTCAGCGATTTCCTTGAGCGAATCTTTGATAACAGCAGCAATCTCGGCGCTAGTATGGCGTCCCCACATAATCATATGGAAACCAGTACGGCAGCCAAATGGTGAGCAGTCAATCATACCGTCAATGCGGGTACGGATGAGTTTGGCCAAGAGGTGCTCAATGGTGTGAAGCCCAGCAGTAGGGATTGAGTCTTCGTTTGGTTGTACCAAGCGAATATCAAAGTTGGAGATGACATCTCCCTTTGGACCTGTTTCTTCTCCAATCAAGCGAACATAGGGTGCTTTAACAATGGTGTGGTCAAGTTCAAAACTTTCAACAATAACTTCTTTTGACATGGTAAATCCTTTCAGTTTTCTTCTTTCATTATATCATAAAGGGTGCTGTTGATGGGGTTTGATAAATGACTTTTTGGTACTAGAATGATAATAAAGTCTCTATACATAAACCTCAGAATTATAAAGAAAGAATGGAGAGAAGAATACCTTGTGAAAGAAAAGTTTAGTTTTTCTAGTGGAACTCAGGTGACTTTTGAAAAGTGGATCAACTTTTTCTGAAATTTCTGTTTAATCTCTGAACTAATTCTGAACTAGATTGGGTATACTGGAGAAAATAAAGATAAAGGAGTTCAGTATGGAACATATTGTAAAAATTGATCGTGTTTCTAAAAAATATGGAGACAAGCAAATTTTAAAGGATATTTCTTTTACAGCTAGGAGTGGTCGCATTACGGCTTTTCTAGGACATAATGGTGCAGGAAAAAGCTCGACCTTGAGGATTCTCTTGGGCTTAGATCGGGCGACAGCAGGAACTGCGACTTTTGATGGACAAACCTATCAGTCAATGATTTATCCTCTCAAAACAGTAGGTGCGGCTTTTGACGGTATTGGAGGTCTGCCAAATAGAAAGGTTTACGACCATCTGCATATTATTGCTGCAAGTAATGCTATTCCGAAGTTTCGGATTGATGAGGTATTGGATATGACTGGGATCGCTCATAAGAAAAAGGATTTCTTATCAAGCCTGTCTCTAGGAGAGGGGCAGCGCCTGGGGTTGGCAGAAGCTATTGATCCGCTTGAATATCTAGGTCTTAATGGCGCTTCTATGGGTGGTATGGTTTTAGTCATCTTAGCTGGAATTTTGGGAGCAACAGAATTTCAGTCTCATAGCTTGCGAACCAGTCTATTGGCTTGTAATAATCGCTTGAAGCTACTTATGGGGAAAATATTGACCTTTGGTTTGTTTTCACTCATCATTAGCTTGTTATCCATTTATTTGAGCTATATTGTCATGCACTTGGCTTTAGGAAAAGAAGGGCTACATCCAATTTTACTTAATCAAGCTGCCTGGAGTCATCTTTTATGGAAGGCACTAGCTACTGCATTGCTAGGTCTCTTGTCCTTTTTATTGGGATTGCTTGGGCGGACGATGTTGCTTCCCTTACTCTTTCTTGTGCCCCAGCTCTATAATCTGGGAAACTATCTGGCAGCTCATACGAGTTGGGGTGCTTATCTGCCACAGCCTGCAGGAGAGTTATTTGTTGCAACGCCGACTTCCCAATATGCCAACAATCCCTTGCAAGGACTCTTGATACTAAGCGTATGGTTGCTAGTTATCGGCGTCATGGCCTCTCTGCGCTTTTTGAAGACGGATTTAGGAGGACGCTACTGATGATAAAAGCTCTGCTTAAAAGTGAATGGATTAAGTTTCGTTCTTACTATCTCGTTCTTGGTGCCGCCTTTGTGGCTCTGGTAGTCGTTCCTTTTTTTCTGATGAATCTTGACTACAGTCAGACAGCAGTTGGCCAGACAAAGGCTCTGAGTGAAGCTTTGCATGCTCTCTATCTGGCGCAGCCTGTCATCGTCATCTTTACTTCCCTCTATTTTGCCCAGGAGTTTGTCAAGTCTGGGATGCGAACGAATTTTCTAACCGTATCAAATAGAAAGGCTTGGTTGGCTGGGAAATTCCTTTTTCTGTCCTTGCTGCTCTTGGCTCTCTACAGTGTCATGATAGGCAGCTGTTTCCTTGTTATGCTGGCTCGTTTTGACCTAGACTTTAGCTGGTCCTTACTGGGGAAATTCCTTTATTACAGCTCTTTTGGTCTTCTCAGCAATCTTTTTCTGGCTTTTTTAACTGCCGGCCTCGCTTTGGTCTTTCAATCTTGGGTTGTGCCGGTGTCAGTGCTCTTTCCTCTCTTGATTGGTCTCAGCCGTTTATTGGCAACGTTCATCAAGGAAGCAAAATACCTACCCGATCTGGCTACGCTAAATCTTTTTGAGTATGAAGGACTTCAGCATTCAATAGATCTATCAGGGCTGGGAATACAGCTGTTCTGGCTAGCTTTGGTTTGGAGCTCTGCTATATTCTTGACCTTGAAACGAGATGTTCGCTAGAGGTATGCTATAATGGAATTCATGAGACAGTATCGTATTTTGGTGGTTGATGATGACCGAAGCATTTTGAAGCTGGTGAAAAATGTCCTAGAGCTCGATGCTTATGATGTGACGACGCTTGATCGAATAGAAGAGCTAGAGCTGACGCATTTTGTCGGATATGACTTGATTTTGCTAGATGTGATGATGGAGCCTGTTAATGGTTTTGAGCTGTGCTCCTACATTCGTCCTCATCTTTCGTGTCCCATCATATTTTTGACGGCCAAGGAATTGGAGGCGGACAAGGTGGAAGGGCTCTTTCGCGGAGCAGATGACTATGTTGTCAAGCCTTTTGGGACCAACGAATTGCTGGCGCGTGTCAGGGCGCATCTTCGGCGGGAGGAAAGACGGGAGGAGCGATATTCTGAAATTGCTTCTTGTCAATTTTATCCAGAGCGCTATGAAGTTGCCTATTTTGGTAAAGTCTTGAAATTTTCAGAGCGAGAGTTTAAGTTGCTGCATTTACTAGCTAGCAATTCCAAGCAGACCTTTTCAGCTGAACGCCTGCATACCTTGCTTTACCCAGAAAGCTCAGAAACACAGCTTCGCTCCATCTCAGAATACGTATATCAGATTCGCCAAAAATGCAAACAAGAAGGGCTGCAAGCAATCGCAACAGTGAGAGGAGTAGGCTATAGATGGCAATTAGAACCCGAAATTTCAAAAGCCTAGTTTGGACAACCAGTTTAAAAATCGTCTTTTTCCATGTTTTGATTTTTGTGCTTATAGGTTATGAATTTACGCAAGGAAGTGATCACGTTCTTTTCACCTTGTTCTTTTGGGCGGGGAGCTTGCTGCTGATTACTTTTTATCATATTTTGAAATTGCTCCGAAAAATCGACAGGGAAATAAAAATGCTAACGAGTAAGAAGCTTTTAGAAGAAAATCAAAGCCAGCTTTTTCGGATCGAGGAAATGCTCGAAGTCTATAGCGATTTACGGAGTAGCCACCAAGAAAATGCTCGTCTTCTAGAAAAAGAGCAGCAGCATAATCAGGAGTTGATTTTACAGCTATCAGCGACATCGCACGATTTGAAAACGCCCCTAACTGTGATTAAGGGGAATGCTGAGCTCTTGGAATTGGCGCAGTTAGGACAGCCACAGGCAGACTATGCTGCTGAGATTTTGCAGGCTAGTTACAAGATGGAAGAATATTGTGGCTCTCTTATTGATTACGCTAAGGCTTTTCAGATTGATTCTAATCAGTTCAGTCAGCTTTCCTTAGAGGACTTTTTGGCTTATCTCCAGGACGATTGGGCACTGTTCAGTAAACAGGAAAGCTATCGTTTTTATCTCCAAGAAGATTGTGATCTTAGCTTGAGATTGTCCATTCATTTGGACTATCTCAAGCGAGCTTTGCTCAATATTTTACTGAATGCGCTTGAACATGCAGACCAGAATCAAAAGGAAGTCAAGCTGATGGTATCAGTGCAGCAGGACCAGTTGGTTTTTGCTATCTGGAACAATGGACCTGCATTTTCAGAGGAGATGCTGCTAGGAGCGGAACGGCTCTTTTATCAGAGTGACCAAAGCCGCAATTCAGCTAATCCCCATCATGGTATCGGCTTAGCCTTTTCTAAGCAGGTAGCTCTCTTGCATGGTGGTCGTCTGACCCTGCTCAATCTAGACCAAGGAGGAGCCTCTGTCGAGTTGACAATTTCATTGAAATAAATGAGGATGGAAAAATCATAAAAACGCATAATACCAAGTGTCCAAAAGACTTGATATTATGCGTTTGATTTTTTTATTATGTAAAGATTTACTGGATTTTTATCTCGAATTGAGTTTTTGTCCAGCCTTGTTTATTTATTTGCGATACAAGCGATCGTATTGGTAGAATGGGTCAAAGGTTACGTTGATACCTAGTTTGCGAAGGACGTTCTTGTCTTCATCGGTCAAGATGATGGTTGAATGAGCTTCGCTTCCTTTGAGATTCCCAAGTTCTTCCATGGCACGCGCAGCATCAGGATTTTCCATAGCTGTGATTGCAAGTGCAATCAAAATTTCATTTGAGTGGAGGCGAGGATTGCGGCTACCTAGATGATCGATTTTAAGACCTTGAATTGGCTTGACGACTTCAGGCTCGATTAGTTTCACTTCCTTAGCGATATCAGCTGATTTTTTGATGGCATTGATTAAGGCGGCAGCTGTAGGACCAAAGAGTTCAGAGTTTTTACCAGTCACGACTTCCCCGCTTGGCAATTCAAGGGCTAGGGCAGGACCACCAGTTTCTTCTGCTTTTTGGCGTGCAGCAACAGCAACCTTACGGTCTGCAGGAGTGATACCGAGGTCGTTCATGAGCAGTTCAATTTTCTTGACAGCAGTTTCTCCGACTTTTTCAGCTTTAAAATCAAGTACAGTCTGATAGTAGCGACGGATGATTTCTTGTTTTGAAGCTTCGATAGCAGATTCATTATCAGTAATAGCGAAGCCAACCATGTTGACACCCATGTCTGTTGGTGAAGCGTATGGAGATTCACCGAGAATGCGTTCCAACATACGTTTTAGCACTGGGAAGATTTCGATATCACGGTTGTAATTGACAGTAGTTTCTCCGTAAGTTTGAAGATGGAAGGGGTCAATCATGTTGACATCATCAAGGTCTGCGGTTGCAGCCTCGTAGGCCAAGTTGACCGGATGATGAAGGGGAAGATTCCAAACTGGGAAGGTTTCAAACTTAGCGTAACCAGACTTGATGCCATTAAGTTGGTCGTGGTACATATTGGACATACAAGTGGCCAATTTTCCAGAACCAGGTCCAGGAGCTGTTACGACGATCAAGTTGCGACTGGTTTTGATGTAGTCGTTTTTCCCCATGCCTTCGGGAGAAATAATGTGATCCATATCCGTCGGGTATCCTTTGATTGGATAATGAAGATAGGAATCAATCCCGTTTTTATCTAACTGGTTGCGGAAGGCATCTGCAGCAGGTTGTCCAGCGTACTGTGTGATGACAACTGAGCCAACAAAAATTCCCAGCTCATTGAATTTGTCAATCAAACGAAGAACTTCTTGGTCATAAGAAATGCCTAGGTCGCCACGTGCTTTGGAATGTTCGATGTTGCTTGCGTTAATGGCGATCACAACCTCAACTTGCTCTTTCAATTCTTGCAAGAGCTTGATTTTATTGTCAGGCTCATAACCAGGAAGGACACGAGCAGCGTGGAAATCTTCCAACATTTTGCCACCAAACTCCAAGTAGAGCTTGCCGTCAAATTGGTTAATGCGCTCCAAAATGTGGTCGCGCTGTAGATTCAAATATTGTTCAGAACTAAAAGCTTGTTTTTTCATTTTTTTACCTCTGACCTCTATTATAATAAAAAATTGGAAGATAGGAAACTACGGAGTCAAAAAAGAAATCAAAAAGATTAGGCAAACGCTTGCACTAAGTTTAAAAAAGCGCTATCATAGATTATAGATTATTAAAATAATGAGGTAAGAAGATGCAAGAAAAATGGTGGCACAATGCCGTAGTCTATCAAGTCTATCCCAAGAGTTTTATGGACAGCAACGGAGATGGCATTGGTGATTTGCCAGGAATTACCAGTAAATTAGACTATCTAGCTAAGTTAGGGATTACAGCGATTTGGCTTTCTCCTGTTTATGACAGTCCGATGGATGATAATGGCTATGATATTGCTGATTATCAAGCGATTGCTGCTATTTTCGGAACCATGGAGGACATGGACCAACTCATCGCAGAAGCTAAGAAACGTGATATTCGTATCATCATGGACTTGGTGGTCAATCATACCTCGGATGAGCATGCTTGGTTTGTCGAGGCCTGTGAAAATCCTGATAGCCCTGAGCGAGACTACTATATCTGGCGAGATAAGCCCAATGATTTGGAGTCTATCTTTAGTGGATCTGCTTGGGAATACGATGAAAAGTCGGGTCAATACTATCTTCACTTTTTCAGCAAGAAACAGCCGGATCTCAACTGGGAGAATGAAAAACTGCGCCAGAAAATTTATGAGATGATGAACTTCTGGATTGATAAGGGCATTGGCGGTTTTCGTATGGATGTTATTGACATGATTGGGAAAATTCCTGATGAGAAAGTAGTTAATAACGGTCCCATGCTCCATCCCTATCTCAAGGAAATGAATCAGGCGACTTTTGGAGATAAGAATCTCTTGACAGTAGGGGAAACATGGGGGGCAACGCCAGAGATTGCTAAACTCTACTCGGATCCAAAGGGGCAAGAATTGTCTATGGTCTTCCAGTTTGAACACATCTGTCTTCAGTATCAGGAAGGGCAACCTAAGTGGCACTACCAAAAAGAGTTAAATGTAGGGAAGTTAAAAGAAATTTTCAACAAATGGCAGACAGAATTAGGAGTTGAGGACGGCTGGAATTCCCTTTTCTGGAATAACCATGACCTCCCTCGTATCGTCTCTATCTGGGGAAATGATCAAGAATACCGCGAAAAATCTGCCAAAGCCTTTGCAATCTTGCTTCATCTCATGAGAGGGACTCCTTATATCTACCAAGGTGAGGAGATTGGGATGACCAACTATCCTTTTGAAACACTGGATCAAGTAGAAGATATTGAATCCCTCAACTATGCGCGTGAGGCACTTGAAAAAGGTGTTCCGCTCGAGGAAATTATGGACAGTATCCGTGTCATCGGACGTGATAATGCCCGTACCCCGATGCAATGGGATGAAAGCAAAAATGCTGGTTTCTCAACTGGTCAACCTTGGTTGGCAGTTAATCCAAACTATCAAGAAATCAACGTTCAAGAAGCACTAGCAAATTCAGATTCGATCTTCTATACTTATCAAAAACTCGTTCAAATCCGTAAGGAGAATAGTTGGCTGATTCGAGCTGATTTTGAATTGCTTGATACGGCTGATAAGGTCTTTGCTTATATCCGTAAGGACGGTGATCGTCGTTTCCTAGTTGTGGCTAATTTGTCCAATGAAAAACAAAACTTTTCAGTAGAAGGAAAAGTTAAATCTGTCTTGATTGAAAACACTGTGACTCAAGAAGCAGTTGAAAAACAGGTCTTGGCTCCGTGGGATGCTTTCTGTGTGGAACTGACTGACTAAAATGAGCAAACCTCAAGTTTTTGAAGCTTGAGGTTTTTTACTAAAAGTTGTATTGAAAAATCTTTAAAAAATATTTGTTAGAATTTTCTAAAAAATTATGCGAAAGCCCTTGCTTTTATAAAAAAATAGGGTATAATGGTGAAAATACTATCTTAAAGGAGATTACTTATGAGATCGAAAAAGTGGCTCTTAGGAGCAGGTGCTGTCTTGAGTGCGGCCCTTCTGTTAACTGCTTGTGGGCAAAGTGAAAAAAAGGCTGATGCTCCCAAGACATTTTCTTATGTCTATGCTATGGATCCATCATCTTTGGACTACAGCGTGACGAGCAAGAGTTCAACTTCTGATGTTATAGCTAACGTTGTCGATGGGCTCTTGGAAAATGATAAGTATGGAAACTTAATTCCATCACTTGCAGAAGACTGGTCCGTTTCTAAAGATGGCTTGACCTACACCTACAAACTTCGTAAGGGTGTAAAATGGTATACTTCTGAAGGAGAAGAGTATGCTGAAGTCAAAGCCCAAGACTTTGTTACAGGTCTGAAACACGCAGCTGATGGCAAATCAGACGGTCTCTCACTCCTTCAAGATTCTATCAAAGGTTTGGCTGCTTACATCAGTGGAGAAAGCAATGATTTCTCTACTGTAGGAGTTAAGGCTGTTGACGATTACACGGTAGAATACACGCTCAACAAACCAGAAAGTTTTTGGAACTCTAAAGTTACAACTGCTACCATGCTTCCAGTTAATGAAGAATTCTTGAATTCTAAAGGGAGCGACTACGGTGCACCAACACCATCAAGTATTCTTTATAACGGTCCTTACCTTTTGAAATCATTGACTTCAAAATCAGTCATTGAGTATGAAAAGAATCCAAACTATTGGGACAAGGACAATGTTAAGATTGACAACATCAAACTAACCTTCTATGATGGTTCTGACCAAGAATCCTTGATTCGTAGCTTTACACAAGGTGCCTATACAACAGCTCGTCTCTTCCCAACAAGCTCAAACTTTGAGTCAACTAAGAAAGAGTATGGCGATAAGATTGTCTACAGTCCACAAGAAGCGACAAGCTACTATCTCACTGTTAACGTAAACCGCCAGTCTTACAATAAAACAGCCAAAACAGACGAGGCTCAAAAAACATCAACAAAAGAAGCCCTTCTCAACAAAAACTTCCGTCAAGCCTTGAACTTTGCCCTTGACCGTCATTCTTACACGGCTCAGTTGAATGGTGAAGAAGGTGCGGATAAAATTATCCGTAACAGTCTAGTACCTCATGACTACGTTCAAGTAGGTGAAAAGACATTTGGAGAGTTGGCACAAGCAGAGCTGGTTTCTTATGGAGACCAATGGAAAGATGTAGCCCTTACTGATGGTAAGGATACGCTTTACAGTCCTGAAAAAGCCAAGGCAGCCTTTGCAAAAGCCAAAACAGAATTGCAGGGCAAAGGGGTTACCTTCCCAATTCATTTGGATATCCCGGTTGAACAAACAGATGTAATCGCCGTTCAGCAAACTAACTCACTCAAGCAGTCTATCGAATCATCACTTGGTACTGAAAATGTCATTGTCGATGTCCTTCAAATGACTGATAATGAAAAAATGAGCATTACGTCTCAAGCCAAGGTTCCATCCCAAAAAGACTATGACTTGAACGGAACTGGTTGGGGCCCTGATTATCAAGACCCAGCTACCTACCTCAACATTCTTGATGCCAAGAAGGGTTCTGCCCTTAAACACTTGGGTATCACTCGTGGAAAAGATCCAGAAGTGATGGCTCAAGTTGGACTGGACGAATACAAGAAACTCTTGGATGATGCTGCAGCTGAAACCAGCGACCTCAACAAACGCTATGAAAAATACGCTAAAGCTCAAGCTTGGGTGTCTGATAGCTCACTCTTAATCCCAGTTGCTTCTTCAGGTGGTTCTCCAACTGTTAGCCGAACTGTACCATTCACAAAAGCATACTCTCAAGTCGGAATCAAGGGAGACCCATTTGTGTTCAAAGGATTGGAGTTGCAAAATGATGTTGTGACTGCAAAAGAATACGAAGAAGCCTTCAAGAAATGGCAACAAGAAAAAATCGAAACAAATGCCAAATACCAAAAAGAACTTGAAAAACATGTCAAGTAATCTATAAACAGAAAAGGGAAGTTGCAGGAAACTGTGCTTCCTTTTTTTGTTTTGAGACACCAGTTGTCATAAAAGCAGTAACTTTACATTTTTGAATAAATTTGATAAAATATGGTTATGTTATAAAACGTAACATTCGTGAGTGATTGAGGAGTAGATGATGAAAATGAAAAAAAGACTAATCGGGACAGGTCTTGTTTTAGCGACAGGTATTTTGCTTTCGGCGTGTGGACAGTTCAACACAAATACTAGCACTTATTCATCAACATTTAGTGCGAATCCAACAACTTTTAACTATCTTCTAGATTATTATGCAGATAATACTGCCGTTATTACCAATCTCGTAGATGGTTTGCTAGAAAATGATAGCTATGGCAACCTAACGCCAGCTCTAGCTGAGGATTGGTCTGTTTCAGCAGATGGTTTGACCTATACCTACAAGCTTAGAAAAGATGCAAAGTGGTATACGGCTGATGGTGAGGAATATGCTTCAGTCAAGGCTCAGGATTTTGTCACTGGGATCAAATATGCCGCTGACAACAAGGGGCAAGCCATGGATCTGATCCAAAATTCAATCAAGGGATTGAATGACTATGTGACGGGTGTGACCAATGACTTTTCGACTGTTGGTGTCAAAGCCTTGGATGATTACACAGTCGAGTACACTTTGACTCGACCAGAACCGTATTGGAATTCAAAGACAACCAATAGTATCCTTTTTCCAGTCAACGAAGAGTTCTTGAAATCAAAGGATAAAGATTTCGGTACCTTGACGCCAGACAGCATCCTTTATAATGGTCCATATTTGTTAAAAGATTTCACATCAAAATCTTCGATCGAGTATGTGAAGAATCCACACTATTATGACCATGATAAAGTGACCATTGAAAAAGTTAAGTTAGCCTACTTTGATGGGTCAGATCAGGAGATGACCATTCGTAACTTTGAAAGTGGTGCCTATACGCTTGCGGGAGTCTATCCAAATAGCTCGAGCTATGCCAAGACAAAAGAAAAATACCAAGACAATATCGTTTATAGCTTGCAAGACAAGACTTCTTGGTACTTCAACTTTAATGTAAACCGTAAAGCCTATAACCATACTGCAAAAACGACGGATGAACAAAAGAAATCAACGCAAACAGCGATTTTAAATAAAAATTTCCGTCAGGCCTTGAACTTTGCCATCGATCGGACAGCCTATTCTGCTCAATCTAACGGGCAAGAAGCAGCAAGTAAGACCCTTCGTAATACCCTTGTTCCCCCGACATTTGTGCAGGTAGGAGACAAGAGCTTTGGAGAAGTGGTTTCTTCTAAACTTGTTCAGTATGGAACAGAATGGTCAGAAATCAACTTGGCAGATGCCCAAGACGGTTACTTCAACAAGGAAAAAGCTCAAGCCAAATTTGCGGAAGCTAAAAAGGAATTGGAAGCCCAAGGGGTGACCTTCCCGATTCATTTGGACATCCCAGTTGATCAAACCAATAAAAATGCGGTTTCTGGTATGAATTCGGTTAAACAAACACTTGAAACAGTACTAGGTTCTGATAATGTCGTTATTGATGTTCAGCAACTTTCAACGGATGAATTTGGGAATGTTGCTTTCCTAGCACCAAATCCAGCAGCTCGTGATTACGATTTGAACTTTGATGGCTGGGTTGGTGATTACCAAGATCCGTCAACTTATCTGGATCCATTTAATGCCGAAGATGGTTTTTATCTCAAAATTTTCGGTCTAGATGCTAAGGAAGATCAAGAACTCATCAAGAGTCTAGGACTTGATACCTATACGAAACTTCTAAAAGAAGCAGACGCTGAGAATCAAGATGTCGCTAAGCGTTATGAAAAATACGCTGAAGCTCAAGCTTGGATGATTGATAATTCTCTGATCATGTCTACGATGTCAAATGGTGGTACAGCCTCTGTGACCAAAGTAACTCCCTTTACACGTGCCTACTCTCTAGTGGGAATCAAAGGTGATGGAAACAACTACAAGTACATGAGACTGCAAAAAGATCCTGTTACCAAGAAACAATTTGATGAAGCTAAGGCTAAGTGGGAAGAAGAAAGTAAAAAGGCTATCGAAAAGAGTCAAAAAGAATTTTCAAACCACTTAAAATAAAAAAGAAAGACAAGCTGGCACGATAAATTGCCCTTGTCTTTTTAATTTGTCATTGAAAAATGAAGTTAGTATAATTTTAAAGCAAATAAAGAACACAGAAGTGAATGAAAACGCTGAGAATGACGGGAATAAATTGAATTTCGATAAAGTCCGTATAATTGTGTAAAAGTAAAAAGGCCATATAACAGTCCTTTTACGGTACAATGTTTTTAACGACAA
>NZ_JBJUSF010000012.1:0-60584 GCF_046098195.1 Streptococcus sp. ST14 | reverse complement strand
TGCTAAAATCGTTCTAGATCGTTTCCATATTATCCAACATCTCAGCCGTGCCATGAGTCGTTTTCGTGTTCAAATTATGAATCAGTTTGAACGAAAATCTCATGAATACAAGGCTATCAAGCGTTACTGGAAACTCATCCAACAGGATAGTCGTAAACTCAGCGATAAACGTTTTTATCGCCCTACTTTTCGCATGCACTTAACAAATAAAGAAATTCTTGACAAGATTTTAAGCTATTCAGAAGACTTGAAACACCACTATCAGATTTATCAACTCTTACTTTTTCACTTTCAGAACAAAGATCCTGAGAAATTTTTCGGACTCATTGAGGACAATCTGAAGCAGGTTCATCCTATTTTTCAGACTGTCTTTAAAACCTTTCTAAAGAACAAAGAAAAAATCGTCAACGCTCTTCAATTACCTTATTCCAACGCAAAATTGGAAGCGACTAATAATCTCATCAAACTTATCAAACGAAACGCCTTTGGATTTCGGAACTTTGAAAACTTCAAAAAACGGATTTTTATCGCTCTGAATATCAAAAAAGAAAGGACGAAATTTGTCCTTTCTCGAGCTTAGCTTTTCATCAACCCACTACAGTTGACAAAGAGCCACTTTTATTTATAAATCCTTTTACGATATTTTCAATCGTGTACGTAGTCGGTCTGCTTGAGCTTTGCCAATTATCTTGTCTAATAGTCGTGTCCGTAGGCTCATCAAACCATACAGACCTCCTCCAAGCCCTCCGATGAGAGCCACATAAAGGAAACTCCAGAAACGTCCACTTGGCTGGAAGACAAAACCGATTATCCACTGCAAAAAGCCAACTAGGATAAACATGACAAGGGTCAAGATGGTAATCAAAATAGTCCGTTTCAAGATTATCTTTCGACGAGCACCCGTTACCTGGCAGATGTCTCGGTACATCAAGACATTCGGAATGATTAAGCCGATAGTCGTTGAAATCAAAGGACCGTAGCTGTGGAAAATAGCAATGGTTGGCAATTGCAAGACGATCTTAGCAATGGAACCATAGATAAAGTAAAGAACTGCCTTGCGGTTGCGGAACATGGCCTGAAGCATGGGAGACAAGACCATATACAAGCCTAGGATAGTAGACTGCAAAACTGCAAAGACAAATAAGCCCATGGCCAGACTATCTGGCTTACCGTAAAAGACTGTATAAAGAGGCTCCCCTACCATGACCACTCCAACCGTTGCCGGCAGTAGAAATAAGAAGAGCATGGTGAGGCTATCTTGGACTAGGCGAGCCGCCGCCTGCAAGTCGCCTTTTACATAGTTTTCCGTCAAAAGCGGCAAGCCGACACTCCCGATTGAAACTCCCACAGAGATTAAAATCATAGTAATTTTATTAGGATTGGCTGAGAAATAAGAAAACATGACAACCAAGTCTTCATTGCTGTAGTTAGTAAACCACTTCATACTATTGATAAAGGTCATCTGGTCTAAGATTTGGAAGAGTTGAATGGCTGATCCTGTCAGGATAAAGGGAATGGCTTCCTTGATGGTATCGACTAAGAGTCGCTTACTATTAATCCTATCCCGTGTTTCAAAAACTCTTTTAAGCAAACCTTCTTGGGCAAGGAAATAAATCAAGACTGCAAAACTTGCCACCATCCCCACAAAGGCCGCAAAGGTCGATTGGGTAACGGCTGATAAGTAGTCACCAGAACCCATCTTCATAATGAAGAAGGTTGCCATCAACATCCAGATAACACGGATTACCTGCTCGGCGATTTGACTCATAGCATAGGGTTTCAGGTTATTCATCCCTTGGAAGAATCCTCTGATGACACTCATAGATGGGAAAATCAAGACCGCCCAAGCCAAGCTCTGCATGATGGGAATCAGATCTTTCCCCACACCTGACAAATCTGCTAACCAGGGAGAAAAGAGATACAAGACCAAGGCAAAGACCAAGCCCAAGCCTGTCATAAAGCTTAGGAAACTCCGAATCAAGGCAAAGCTATGCTCTTCTTCTCGCATGGTATTGTACTTAGCCACTTGTTTGGCGACCGCAACTGGGATACCCGCTGTCGAAATCAGCAAGAACCAGGCGTAAATATTGTAGCCCATGGTAAAGAGTCCATTTGCCTTAGCAGCATAGGTCCCCATCCAGATATACCAGGGAATAATGTAGATAGCACCAAGGAGGCGACTAATAAAGTTACTAGCTGTTAGCCAAGCAGTCCCTCGCAACATCTGGGCTTGCTGGTGATTGTTTTCGTTAGACATAGCTTCCTCATTCAATTTTGATAACTAGGAAAAGTTCCTTATCTTCCATTATAAACTTTTCCTTGTTACTTGTAAAATTCGGGCTTGAAGTTTATAATAGAAAGTATGATTAAGATTGAAACCGTATTAGATATTTTAAAGAAAGATGGCCTTTTTCGTGAGATTGTTGACCAAGGACATTACCACTACAACTACAGTGAAGTTGTTTTTGACAGCATCAGTTACGACAGTCGAAAAGTAAAAGAAGGCACTCTTTTTTTTGCAAAAGGCGCTGCTTTTAAAAAAGAATACCTCCTATCTGCTATAAGTCAGGGCTTAGCCTGGTATGTCGCAGAAAAGGACTACGAGGTTGGTATCCCCGTCATCGTTGTGAACGATATCAAAAAAGCCATGAGTTTAATTGCTATGGAATTCTATGGCAATCCACAAAAGAAACTCAAAATTCTCGCTTTCACAGGTACAAAAGGAAAGACAACAGCTGCTTACTTTGCTTACCACATCCTATCTCAACGCTACCCAACAGCTCTCTTGTCAACTATGAACACAACTCTGGATGGCAAGACCTTCTTTAAATCTTCCTTCTCAACACCCGAAAATATCGATCTTTTCGACATGATGGCTCAGGCTGTTAAAAATGGAAGAACCCATCTTGTAATGGAAGTCTCTAGCCAAGCCTATCTTGTTCATCGAGTCTATGGTCTGACCTTTGATGTAGGTGTCTTTCTTAACATCACTCCTGACCATATCGGTCCGATTGAGCATCCAAGCTTTGAAGATTACTTCTACCACAAACGTCTCTTGATGAAAAATAGCCGAGCAGTTGTCATTAATAGCGACATGGACCATTTTTCTGTATTGAAAGAACAAGTGGAAGATCAAGAACATGACTTCTATGGTAGCCAGTCAAGTAACCAAATCGAGAACTCCAAAGCCTTTAGCTTTTCCGCTACAGGTAAACTCGCTGGTGATTATGATATCCAACTCATCGGCCACTTTAACCAAGAAAATGCCGTTGCTGCAGGACTTGCCTGTCTTCGTCTAGGTGCCAGTCTTGAAGATATCAAAAAAGGGATCGCTGCAACCCGCGTCCCTGGACGTATGGAAGTTCTCACTCAGAAAAATGGAGCCAAGGTCTTCATCGACTACGCCCACAATGGTGACAGTCTGAAAAAACTGATTTCTGTTGTTGAAACTCATCAAACTGGAAAGATTGCTCTGGTTCTCGGTTCGACTGGAAACAAGGGTGAAAGTCGTCGCAAAGACTTTGGACTCCTCCTCAATCAACACCCTGAGATTCATGTCTTTCTCACCGCTGATGACCCCAACTATGAGGATCCAATGGTCATTGCTGAAGAAATCAGTAGCTATATCAGTCATCCTGTTGAAAAGATTGCCGATCGTGAACAAGCCATCAAGGCGGCCATGGCCATCACAAATCAAGAACTCGATGCCGTGATTATTGCAGGCAAGGGAGCTGATTGTTACCAAATCGTCCAAGGAAAGAAAGAAGACTATCCTGGAGACGCAGCTATCGCAGAACGTTATCTATAAA
Source organism: Streptococcus sp. ST14 (assembly GCF_046098195.1). Classification (NCBI taxonomy): domain Bacteria; kingdom Bacillati; phylum Bacillota; class Bacilli; order Lactobacillales; family Streptococcaceae; genus Streptococcus; species Streptococcus sp. ST14. The sequence continues at coordinate 56,775 of NZ_JBJUSF010000012.1, read as the reverse complement.
AAAAATCAAGGGAAACATTCCCTTGATTTTTTTAGTCTTCTTTTTTAAATGAATTTTTAAGACCTTCAACGGCACCTTCTACAGCACCTTTAGCTTCTTCGACAACTTCTTTTGCTTTCGCAACTGTTTTTTCTACAGTGCCTTCTGCTTCTGTCTTGCTATCGCCAGTAACTTTACCAAATCCTTCTTTGATAGCACCAGTTGCTTGATCCAATTTATTTTCAAGTGACATAACTCTGTCTCCTTTGCTTTTAATACGATAATGGTTATCGCTTACATTTAGTTTATGCTTATTCTTTAGCAAAGTCAAACAATCTGCTCAAAAGCAAACAATTAAGACAAATAGAAAGTCAACCGTTCCTTGTCAAAATCAACAGCCAACTCATACTTCCCTTCTTCATTTTGAACAATATAGCCTAGGACGACCAAACTATCCACAAAGATATCACGGCGTTTCTGCATCAGTTGATCTTTTTTGAGGAATTTTAACAAAAAAGTCGTCATATATTTGAGGGCATACTCAGGGTTAACATCTCCTAAAATATCATAGAGTTTCTGCTGTTTTTCTGTCAAAGGATATTGGTGCTTGACCTTGTAGAAATAGTTGGATAGGGTCATCTTTTCTCTTGCAAAGTCCGTATCTTCGACTAAAATGGCAGCATTGGTTTGATTGCGCAATTCTGTCTCAAAAGTCTTTTTCAGCAAAGCTTGATAGACTGGACTATCCTCTCTGACAAAAATCTCTTGGTCAAGGACCAGACTGTCTATTGATTCTAGAAAAGGGAGATTAAGGGAATAACGTTTGTTTTCCCTTCGGATCAAACCTGCCTTTATATACTCTTCCATGAGTTTATCAACTGCTACATCTGGAAACTGGGCCTTGATTTCTCGGAGGATCACATCATCATGCTGGTCCAGATAGTCCACCAAATCTATAAAAAATGGCTGTCGAGTCAAACGAGAGGGATTAAAAATCTGAATCATGAAGATTCCTTTCTTTACATTCTAAAAGAGGGGATGCTGCTAGTTGACTAGGATTGGTCCCTGGTTGATTCAGGGGCACAGGAAGTTCGAGTTTCCTGTAATAGTCCCTCCAAAAATCACTGATCTCCTGCTCCCCGTCCCCAAATTTCATGGGAATAGTTTCAAAAATCGGTAGGATTTCAGCAATATACTGGGAGCAATAAAAGCCATTCCCATCCGGATAAAACGAGCTATTATAAGGAGCACCTAGATATTGATAAGCCTTCTCCTTCACCAAGTCAACTTCCATCTCTGGATAGACATAAAGGTCGTAGAGATGAGTCTGTTCAAAAAAATCAGCTGGTTCTTGACAGATGACACCTGCTTGCCCACTAGCATGGTAGATCAAACCGTCCAAAAAGATGGCTACATGACTATAGTTCCCCGTAGAAGCCTGGATGGCCTGCCCCATATCTGAAAGATCCTTCACAAAGATCAAATCACCATTTTCTAACATCTTTCTCTCCTAGAAAAAAAGGAGCCGAAACCCCTTTAGCTATAAGGAAAACACTGTTTTCTCGTGTCAATCTCCAGTCAAATAATTACCATTTAAATAATTCATTAAATATATTATAAGAATCACTCTAGCTGAAAATAATAAAGCAGACCCAAACTTCCAAAAGACAGAGCTAAGTAGAGGATTCCTATTTGCAATCCATACAAATGCCAAAAACTACCACTAACCAAAATAAAAATCGATGTCTCAGCAACGAAGCGATGCCATTTTTTAAAAGCATGTGGAGATTTTGGTGCCATATATCGCGCCCAAAAAAAGATTAATAGAACTGCTAGAAGAAAAAATAGGAATTTTTCCAGCCAAGAAATTTGTATCACAGACACGGAGAAAAGACCAAGGATTGCCACAGCCTCAACCAAAAAGCGCAGTCCTTCAATCAATCGCATCATGCTATCACCTTCTATAAATAGTCAAATTAACAGTCTCAAATATTCTTTAAATATTACCCATTAAAGCTTTCAGTCAACTGAGGCACCACTTGTTTCTTACGTGAAACAGCACCTGGAAGGAAAGCGTGGTTATTTTCAAGTTTGAAGTTGAAGGCTGCTTCCACCTTGTCCATATTTGATCCAAGAGCAAGGATTTCTGAATTTGAGTTGACGATATCTGTAATCATCAAGACAAAATCAGAGTAGCCATTTGCAGTATTGGCAGCTTGCATAGCTGCTTCGATTTCAGCTTGGCGTTCCAAGACTTCAGCAATATCAACTGTGTTAACCTGAGCAACACGAACCTTATTTCCGTTGAGTTCAAAAGTCTTAGCATCGATGTCAATCAATTCTTCAGCAGATTTACTAGCCAAGTTTGTACCAGCTTTCAGCATAGCCAAACCGTACTCTTCCAAGTTGACATCTGCTAATTCTGCCAATTCAGGAGCAATGACTTTATCAGATGGGTGTGTTGTTGGAGATTTCAAAAGAAGGGTATCTGAAATCAAACCTGAAAGCATCAAACCTGCGATTTCTTTAGGAACTGCCACACCATGTTCTTTGAACATGCGGTAAACGATAGATGAAGCTGATCCAACTGGTTCCAAGCGCATGTAAAGTGGGCTGGCAGTTTCAAAATTAGCCACACGGTGGTGATCCACAACACCGTAAACTTCTACTTCAGCGATATCTGATACTGATTGTTGGAATTCATTGTGGTCAGTCAAGATGACTTGTTCTGCACCTTCTGCTTTAGCAGATGTGATGACTCGTGGTGCTTCTACACCAAAATAGTTCAAAACGAAAGCTGTTTCTTCATTAGGAGTTCCAAGTGCTACTGCTTCTGTGTCCAATCCATAAGCCTCTTTTGCAAGATAAGCAAAGGCTACAGATGACCCGATGGCATCTGAGTCTGGATTTTGGTGACCAAATACTAGAATCTTAGACATGATAATACCTCTTTAAATTTATTCATCTTATTGTAGCACTTTTTTCCTCTTTTGACAAAAGTAAGAGGAGCCAAAAGACTCCTCCTTAGACATCAATATGGTTGACTAGATTTTTCTCTTGATTTTCAGATAAAAATCGTTCTTTCTGAGGACGTTTCTTTCGTTTGAGGAGAGCCTCGGCAGACATGGCTTCTTCCTTACTGGCAAAACCCTCTACATAGATGAGTTTGACTGGCAAGCGAGCTCGGGTATACTTGGCTCCCTTACCACTATTATGAACGGCAAGGCGCCTCTTCACATCCGTTGTATAGCCCGTATAGTAAGAACCGTCGCGACACTCCACCACATACATATAGGCCTTATGATCCATAGTAAATCTCTTGAATTTCTGGTGTATAAGAACCATCATCATTGTGAACGATGAGTGGTGGCAAGACCTTAAAGCCACTGGTCGATCCATCCTTGATAGCTTCGATTAAGAGCATATTAGCCTCCTTCTCACGTTTAGGATAGACAAATTGCAGGCGCTTGGGTGCTAAATTATGGCGTTGAAGCATGTCTAAGATATCCAAGAGCCGATCTGGACGATGAACCATGGCCAAACGGCCATTAGACTTGAGAATACTCTGAGCACTACGGCAAATTTCTTTTAGGTTAGTCGTAATTTCGTGTCTGGCCAGAAGGTAATGTTCACTCTCGTTCAGATTGGAATGCGGATCCACCTTAAAATAAGGCGGATTGCACAAAATCATATCCACCTTACTTCCCTGAATGTGGGCAGGCATATTTTTCAAATCATCACAGATGACCTGCATCTGCTCTTCCAAGCCATTCAACTGAACCGAACGCTCTGCCATATCCGCCAAGCGCTCCTGAATCTCTACAGATATTATCCGCGCCTGAGTACGTGAACTAGCAAAAAGTCCCACTGCACCATTTCCAGCACAAAAGTCCACAATTAAACCCCGTTTAGGGAAGCGAGGAAAGCGTGATAAAAGAACACTATCCACCGAATAGCTAAACACCTCTCTATTTTGGATGATTTTGATATCTGTCGAAAAGAGCTGATTGATTCGCTCTCCTGGTTTTAATAATTGTTCTTCTTTCATACTTTTATTATAACAAATGATGTTAATATTACAAACGATTTAAATAATCGTATTTATGGCTTCTTCTTTAAATACTCTAGTGCCTCACGCGTCCAAACAGGCATCATTCGCCCAAGTGGTGCAAAACCGTGCTTGATCCGATCATTTGAAAAACGTCTCCGTCTTGGCAATTGATGTTTTTCCTCTTCCAAGGTACGGATAGAAAGACTAGCCTTCCCAGTGTATTCGTCAAAATCCACCACCTGAACTTGGACTTCATCACCAATTTTTAAAATGTCATAGATATTTTCAATAAATCCCGTCCGAATCTCCGAGATGTGAATCAGCCCTGTCACCCCTGTCTCTAACTCAACAAAGGCACCATAGGGCTGAATTCCTGTAATACGCCCAGTTAGCTTATCACCAATTTTCATTCTAGTCCTCAATTTCAATCGTTTCAATTACTACATCTTCAACTGGTTTGTCCATTGCACCAGTCTCAACAGCTGCAATGGCATCCAAGACCGCAAACGATTCTGCGTCCACCAATTGCCCAAAAACAGTATGGCGACGGTCAAGGTGAGGAGTTCCACCTTGTTCTGCATAAATCTCAGCGATTGGTTCAGGCCAGCCACCACGCGCAATCTCTTTTTTAGAGTACGGCAAATGTTGGTTTTGAACGATAAAGAACTGGCTGCCATTGGTATTTGGACCCGCATTGGCCATAGAAAGGGCACCACGGATATTGTAGAGTTCTTCTGAAAATTCATCTTCAAAAGAGTCGCCGTAGATTGACTCACCACCCATACCAGTACCAGTTGGATCTCCACCTTGGATCATAAAGTCCTTAATAATACGGTGGAAAATCACACCATCATAGTAACCGTCTTTTGACAGAGCAACAAAGTTGGCTACTGTTTTGGGAGCATGTTCAGGGAAGAGCTTGATACGCAAGTCTCCGTGATTTGTTTTAATGGTCGCAAGCGGACCTTCTACTGCTTCAATGTCTACTTGTGGGAAATGCAATTCTTTTTCTACCATACCAAATCCTTCTAAGGCATCAAAAATGCCATCTTCTTCTACTGTTTTTGTAATATAATCTGCTTTTTCTTTGATCTTTTCGTGGGAAACTCCCATAGCAACACTAATACCTGCATAATCAAAGAGTTCTAAATCGTTAAGACCGTCCCCAAAGACCATGACATTCTCTGGTTTAAAGCCTAGATGTTCCACCACCTTGGCTACACCAGTTGCTTTGGATCCTGAAATCGGCACGATATCTGATGAATGTTCATGCCAACGCACCATTCGAAGTTTACCTGAGAGACTATCTGGTAGGTGCAAGTCATCCCCTTTATCCTCAAAGGTCCACATCTGGTAAATATCTGCTTTTTCATGGAAGTTAGGATCCACATCCAAGTTTGGATAAATCGGATCAATCGCCTCACTGATCAGTTCTGTTCGCGTGGAGAGTTTGGCGTCATGACTACCAACCAGGCCGTACTCAATTCCCTCGTCCTTCGTCCAAGAAATGTACTCCTCAACATCTGACTTGTCAATCTGATGCTGATAAATGACCTGGCCTTTTTTATCTTCTATATAAGCCCCATTTAGGGTTACAAAAAAGTCCGGTTTGAGCTCTAGAATCTCTGGAACAACACCGAAAATACCTCGCCCAGAGGCGATACCTGTTAAAATCCCTTTCTCTCGCAACTGCTTAAAAACAGTGGGAATTGTAGCTGGAATAAAGCCCGTCTTTGACGTACGCAAGGTATCATCAATGTCAAAAAAGACAATTCTAATCTTCTTTGCCTTGTATTTTAATTTTGCATCCATCTCTCTACCTCTTTTTTATCACTCTTTCCATTATACCATAAAGTAGAGAAATCCCCTATCTTCAAAAAAATTCGCTATCTCTTATTCGAACTTCTTGGATAGGTACAGAACTAAATCATCATTATTTTGAATAGTTGCATTCATTTCCAAGGGCTGATTTCGATACCAAACACCCGTCCCATCTGGAATATAACCTCGTTTGATGTACAATCTCTGGGCAGGTCCATACCCTGAATGGAGCCCAACACCAAGGGTAACCTTATCCGATATGAGCTTAACTCGTTTTTCCGCTTCTTCCAGCAAGAGGTTTCCAATACCTTGATTTTGAAAAGGTTCAAAGACATTGAAATCTGATAGTTCTGGATAGATTTCTGCAAAAGGCCCCTGCTTAGCGCAAGGCAAAATTGTGACATAACCCGCTAAAGCACCCCCAACCTCTGCAACTAAGACTTCTCTCTCACCACATTCTTGCTCAAGAAAATACCTTGCCAAAATTTCTTCTCTACCCGGCCAACCTTGATTGGTAAAACCTTGGGATAGTTCTTTAACATCAGATGTTTGCATTTTTCTAATCAGACACGTTGTTTCCATAAGGTACTCCTTAAAAGCCTTCTTCCACTATTATAGCACGATAATAGAGATTAAAAGAAAAAACCTAGTAAGACAAAAGAATCTTACTAGGTCAAAAGGGACTCCATTCTAACAGAGTCCTGGAAAAGTCTGAAAAAAAGGGCCACTGGACCCAACTCGCTCTCTCATTTCAAGGCTCATGAAAAAAAGACCCGTTGGGGTCTGAAAAAGAGGTCCCCCGGACCTCTTTTTTAATCTTCGTTTACGAAAGGCATCAAAGCCATTACGCGAGCGCGTTTGATAGCTGTTGTTACTTTACGTTGGTTTTTAGCTGAAGTTCCAGTTACACGACGAGGAAGGATTTTCCCACGTTCTGAAACGAAACGGCTAAGAAGCTCAGTATCTTTGTAATCAACATATTCAATTTTGTTTGCTGCGATGTAATCAACTTTTTTACGGCGTTTGAATCCGCCACGACGTTGTTGAGCCATGTTTTTTCTCCTTTATAGTATTAATTGTCCATTAGAATGGTAAATCATCATCTGAAATGTCCAATGGATTGGTTGCTCCAAATGGATTCTCAGAACGTGAAAAGTCTGGTACTGGGTTTGCAGGTGCTGATCGACCAGCAGTTGGTGCAGAATAAGCTCCACCTGAATGTCCTTCGCGCACTCCGCGGCTTTCCAACATTTGGAAATTCTCAGCCACGACTTCTGTTACGTAGACACGTTGTCCTTGCTGGTTATCGTAACTACGAGTCTGGATACGACCTGTGATCCCGATAAGAGAGCCTTTTTTAGCCCAGTTAGCAAGATTTTCAGCCTGTTGGCGCCACATAACGACATTGATGAAATCAGCCTCACGTTCGCCATTTTGACTCTTGAATGTACGGTTTACTGCAAGAGTAAAAGTCGCAACTGCTACATTTGATGGGGTATAACGCAACTCAGCGTCACGTGTCATACGCCCTACAAGTACAACATTGTTAATCATAATTTACCTTCTTACGCGTCAAGTTTGACGATCATGTGACGAAGAATGTCAGCGTTGATTTTTGAAAGACGGTCAAACTCTTTAAGAGCTGCGTCGTCGTTTGCTTCAACGTTAACGATGTGGTAAAGTCCTTCACGGAAATCTTGGATTTCGTATGCAAGACGACGTTTTTCCCATGATTTTGATTCAACAACAGTTGCACCGTTGTCAGTCAAGATAGAGTCAAAACGTGCTACCAAAGCGTTTTTCGCTTCTTCTTCAATGTTTGGACGAATGATATAAAGAATTTCGTATTTAGCCATTGATATGTTCCTCCTTTTGGTCTAATGACCCCTAGTCTTTGCAAGGGGTAAGTGAGGTTTGCTCACAATAAACTATTATACTAGAAAAACTGATAGATAGCAAGATAAAAGTGAAAAAAGAAGATGAAATTATCTTCTTTTTACTAATTTATGGTTTGATACGGTGCAACATACGTGGGAATGGAATGGCTTCACGGATATGTTTTGTACCTGCTGCGAAAGTTACCATACGTTCAATACCGATACCAAATCCTCCGTGTGGTACTGTACCATATTTACGAAGGTCAAGGTAAAATTCATACTCTGTACGATCCATGCCAAGTTCTTCCATTTTAGCGACAAGGGCATCGTAGTCTTCCTCACGCATAGAACCACCGATGATTTCTCCGTAACCTTCTGGTGCAAGCAAGTCTGCACAAAGTACGCGCTCTGGATTTCCAGGAACTGGTTTCATGTAGAAGGCCTTGATAGCTGCTGGGTAGTTCATAACAAATGTTGGCACACCAAAGTGGTTTGAAATCCATGTTTCGTGTGGTGAACCAAAGTCATCGCCATGCTCAAGATGCTCGTAGTCAGCATCTTCATCATTTTCATGCTCTTGCAAAAGGTCAATGGCTTGATCGTAAGTGATACGTTTGAAAGGCTCTGCAATGTAGCGTTTCAAAAGCTCTGTATCACGTTCCAAGGTTTCCAAGGCTTGAGGCGCACGATCCAAAACGCCTTGAAGAAGAGCTTTAACATAAGCTTCTTGCAAGTCAAGTGACTCATCGTGTGTCAAGTATGAGTACTCCGCATCCATCATCCAAAACTCAGTCAAGTGACGGCGCGTTTTTGATTTTTCAGCACGGAATACTGGACCAAAGTCAAAGACACGGCCAAGAGCCATAGCTCCTGCTTCTAGGTAAAGCTGACCTGATTGACTCAAGTAGGCTGGCGTTCCGAAGTAATCTGTTTCAAAGAGTTCTGTTGAATCTTCAGCCGCGTTTCCTGAAAGAATTGGGCTATCAAATTTCATGAAGCCGTTCTTGTCGAAAAACTCATAAGTTGCATAGATGATAGCGTTACGGATTTGCATCACCGCCACTTGCTTACGAGAGCGGAGCCACAAGTGACGGTTGTCCATCAAGAAGTCTGTTCCGTGTTCTTTTGGTGTGATTGGGTAGTCTTGAGATTCACCGATCACTTCGATATCTGTAATATCCAACTCATAGCCAAACTTAGAACGTTCGTCTTCTTTGACAATTCCTGTCACATAAACAGAAGTTTCTTGGCTCAATCGTTTGATGACATCAAACTTCTCAAGTCCCACTTCCTCACCGAACTTTTCAATAAAGTTTGGTTTAAAGGCAACTCCTTGGAAGAAGGCTGTCCCATCACGCAATTGCAAGAAGGCAATTTTCCCTTTTCCAGATTTGTTGGCAACCCAGGCTCCGATGGTCACTTCTTGACCAACGTAGTCTTTTACATCGATAATTGTTACACGTTTTGTCATAATCTATCTTCCTTTTTTCGTTTAACTTGTCCGAAGACATCATTACCCACTATTTTACCATAAATGGACTGTGATAGCTAGGTTCTACTAGAGAAAAATCGCGAGATTTTCGTTACAAAAAATCTTCGCTAAAAAGGCGAAGATTCTAAGTTTTATTTTTCCATAAACTGGTGCAAACGACGAATAGCTTCTTTTAATGTGTCCAAGTCTGTGGCATAGCTGAGACGAACATTTTCTGGTGCTCCAAATCCAGCTCCTGTAATCAAGGCAAGGCCGACTTCTTCGAGAATAGCCGTTGTAAACTCTGTCACATCGGTATAACCCTTCATCTCCATCGCTTTTTTGACATTTGGGAAGAGATAGAAGGCACCTTGGGGCTTGACAACTTCAAATCCTGGTACTTGGCACAAGAGAGGGTAAATAGTGTTCAAACGTTCCTCAAAAGCCTGGCGCATGGTTTCAACAGAGTCTTGCGGTCCAGTTAGGGCTTCAATGGTAGCATATTGCGATACGGCAGTCAGATTGGAAGTTGTTTGTCCTGTTAGTTTGCTCATAGCAGCGATAATTTCAGGATTTCCCACAGCATAACCTACCCGCCAACCAGTCATGGCATAGGCCTTAGATACACCGTTAATCACAATGGTTTGCTTGCGAATGGCTTCTGACAGACTAGAAATTGGAACAAATTCGTTCCCGTTATAAACCAGACGTCCATAAATATCATCTGCTAGGATAAGGACATCATGCGCAACAGCCCAATTTCCGATAGCCCTGAGTTCCTCACGAGAGTAAATCATACCAGTCGGATTCGATGGCGAATTGAGAACCAAGACCTTGGTCTTATCTGTTCGGGCTGCTTCTAGCTGCTCTACTGTTACTTTAAAGTAATTGTCTTCCTTGGCCTGGACAAAAACTGGCACACCTTCTGCCATCTTGACTTGGTCTCCATAACTAACCCAGTATGGTGTAGGGATGATGACCTCATCACCTGGATTGACCACGGCCATAAAAAAGGTATAGAGAGAGAACTTAGCACCTGTGGCAAAGGTAACCTCGTTAGCCGCTACGGAATACCCATAGTAGCGTTCAAAATAGGTATTAACCGCCGCTTTTAACTCTGGTAGGCCTGAAGCAACTGTATAAAAGGAAGCTCGTCCATCTCGAATCGCTTCTATCGCTGCATCCTGAATGTTTTCAGGAGTATGAAAATCAGGCTGTCCCAAGGTTAAGAAAAGAACATCTTTTCCCTGAGCTTTTAATGCTTTGGCTCTTGCATCACTGGCTAGAGTGACGCTTTCTTCCATCTCTAGTACACGTTTGGATAGTTTCATATGCCCTCCTTATTGGATCACTGCTCCTGTTTCAAAGTCAACTAGATAGTACTGGTTTCCTGACTTAACTTCCCAAATCGGCTTGTCCTGATAGCGACCAAAGGTGACTTTGTCAATGTCGCTAGCTCCTTTTTCCCTCGAAATCGTCGCTGCCTTGTCTTGAGAAATCCCCTTATCAAGCTGATAAACATAAATCTTATGGTCATTCTTTTCAATCAGTACTGCAATGGCCTCTTGCTTTTTATTATGTCCTAAAACGCTGTAATAACCTTCTAGTCCATTATAGAAATCAACCTGATCTGCCTGTTCCAATTCTGCATACTGCTTGGCTAGTTTTTCTCCCTCAACTCTAGCATCTTGATAGGGTTTCATGCTGAGTGATATCAGATAAAGGAAGGAAGTGGTCATGACTAGTACTACCAGAGCAATGCCGATTCCATACTGTAAAAGTAGCTTGTTTTTTGCTTTTTTCTGTCTTAGTTTCACTCGTCTATTTTACCATCTCTCCTTCTTTATTACAAGTGAAGACAGGAACATTCTAAGATTCTTTTCCTATAAAATGTAAGTTCTTGTTTTTCTCTCTCATTATTGATAAAATAACCTTATGAAACAATATTTGAAAAAGAAAATTTCCGATAATCAACTAGACTTAAAAACAGCTATCGTCCTCAATAAAGCCCTACGAACCTTTAAACCATATGAAGCCAAAGCCGCTAAAGAACACGGGCTAACACCCACTCAATTTTCAGTTTTGGAAACCCTCTATAGCAAGGGGGAACTACGCATTCAGGATTTGATTGAAAAAATGTTGGCCACTTCTGGAAACATGACTGTTGTCATTCGAAATATGGTTCGAGATGGGTGGATTTCTAGAACTTGCGACTCCAAGGATCGTCGCTCTTTTTTCCTGAAATTAACACCTGCAGGACGCAGAAAAATCGAAGAGGTTCTTCCTGACCATATCGATTCGATCGTAGAAGCACTCAGCATCTTGGAAGATGGCGAAAAGGAAGATTTAATCCGCATTTTAAAAAAATTTAAAAATTTGTGAGCAAAATTATTGCTAATTAGTATCATTTGTTGTAACATAGATGGTAACAAAAGGGCTCGCTCTTTGAATTTTAAACTAAAGGAGACACATCATGTCTAAAAAAGTACTATTTATCGTCGGTTCACTTCGCCAAGGTTCTTTCAACCACCAAATGGCCCTCGAAGCTGAAAAAGCACTTGCTGGAAAAGCAGAAGTTAGCTATCTTGATTACTCAGCTGTTCCTCTCTTCAGCCAAGATTTGGAAGTTCCAACTCATCCAGCTGTAGCTGCTGCTCGTGAAGCAGTCCTTGCTGCGGATGCTATCTGGATCTTCTCTCCAGTCTACAACTTCTCTATCCCTGGAACAGTGAAAAACTTGCTTGACTGGCTCTCTCGCGCCCTTGACTTGTCTGATACACGTGGTGCTTCTGCCCTCCAAGACAAGTTTGTTACTGTCTCATCTGTAGCCAATGCTGGTCACGATCAACTCTTTGCTATTTACAAAGACCTCTTGCCATTTATCCGTACACAAGTCGTTGGTGATTTTACAGCTGCTCGTGTCAATGACTCTGCTTGGGCAGACGGAAAATTGGTGTTAGAAGAAGCAACTGCTTCATCACTTGCAAAACAAGCGGACGACCTTCTTGTAGCCATCAACTAATCTAGCAAAAACCAGCTCGAATGAGCTGGTTTTATGCTTGTTTCACAAAGACGAGTTCTAAATCACTTGATAAATCAGGTCGGTAGTCAAAACCTGCAAAACTGAGCTGGCGAGCTTGGTCAACTGTTTGGACTTGCCCTTCTATCAAGGCGGTCAAAAAGGCGCCACGGGCTTTTTTTGAAATAGTTGAGTGGATTTTCAGCTGACCTGCCTTGTCCTCCATAAATTTGAAGGTCACCATCTTTTCTCTGATTTCCTTCGAAAATACGGTTTCAAACTCTGATGATAGGAGTGAGAATATCAAGTCCTCATCCTGAAGCGCCTCATCATAGGCTGACTTCCAATGACTCTTTAAAGTCTTACCAGCAACTTTTAACTTCATCAAGAAATCCAAACGGTGAGGAGCCATGGGCGACAAGGCGGGGACAACACCGTATAAAGCCGAGGTAATCAGAACATGATTTTCAAGATAGGTTTGTTCAGCCTCGGTTAACCCATCTCGTTTGATGTGACGATACATGAGACCATCGAAAAGTTTCAAGGCTGGATAGTTTTTAGCCCTGTAATCTTTTAGAGCTTGAATATGAGCGTACTCTTCTTCTGCTTTCTCGGCAGATACCTTATAAAAAGTCTCTAATTCACTAGCTGAGTAGTGCGCCAGTGAGTCAAGGACTACCTGACTTTCTTCCCTCAAGGGGAGCGCTTCGATACAAGGATGGTCTGTGTTCATTTCTTTTGCTGTTGGGATTAAAATTTTCATATTGTTAGTGTAGCATATTTTTCAACCACGACCAAGAATTTCATCTTAAAAACCTCGGTTCATACCGAGGTTTCTCTGTTTATTTTGGTCATCCTAATCAGATAGCCACGAGAACAAGGGCTGTGCCAGCTAAGCTTGTTAAGATAGATAAGAATTTATCTTTTTTTCTCCTTGAACTGAGAAAACCTATTTTTATACTCAATGAAAATCAAAGAGCAAACTAGGAAGCTAGCCGCAGGCAGTACTTGAGTACGGCAAGGCGACGCTGACGTAGTTTGAATTTGATTTTCGAAGAGTATTATTGTACTTTAAAAGTCTTGAGATAATTATCTTTTCCAACTTGACCTTCAAAGGATTGGCCATTTTCGAGGTAAGGAAGGTCGTCTGATACTGAAGCCTTGACCTTATAAATCTTGCCATCAACTTTAAAGAAGTAGACGGTATCACCCTTGATGACAGCTGATTTAAGGTCTGAAATCACTCCCTTGATGTTTTCTACCGTTTCATTATCTAGCTCGAGGTCGTTTTTATTGGCATACTTGCTGAGGAGTTCATCTACCGTAGTTGCTACGATGACGTTTTGGTACTCCACGGCATCGACCAATGCATACTCCTTTACCAAGCCTGCATTATCCTTCAAGCCCATGATATAGAGCGGTTTGTCGTTGAGATTGACAAGGATAGGGAAGGTAGCCTTGTAGGCTTTCTCTTGCACGGCTCCTTCTGCGGAAGCACGGGCAGATTCTTCGGTTGCTGATGCTAGATTGTACTTGGTGATTTCACCTGTACGCATGTTTTCAAGGATAAAACCTAAATTACTTTCGTCAGCATTTGCTGAAGTCACCCCCGTGTAGAGATAAATGTCATTTCCAATAGAAAGATAGTTATAGCCCTCTGTTGTTTGGGTAACATTTTTCTTAGAAATCAAGGCATTCCAGAAGCCGTCTTTATACTTACCGTTGTAGTTGATTTGCTGGATGGTTTCTTCTGCTGGATAGACACGATCCACCCATTCTGGGACTTCATCCAAGCTGTATTCCTTGGTTTCTCCATTGGTGGCGTCTAAGATAATAACAGACGAAGGACGAGGTACTCCTAGACCAAACTGTTTTTGATAAACGGTTGCTACATAGAAGGGATTGCCTTCATCATCCACCTCAAAGGAGGGCGTTTTAAAAATCTTGGTTGGGTACTTAATCCGAAGATGGCGTTTGACGTCTCGGTTAAAATACTCAGAGTCTGAATACTTCATGGGCGTTTTTAAATCCACCAATTCCGCATTTCCTGTCACCATATCAACCTTGATGTACTCGCCAATTCCCTTGGACTGATTATTAAACCATTTGATCGGGTCGGCATACTCCAAAGGAGTCACTCGATAAGGTTTGCCATCAACCGTCAGCTGGGTATAAGTATCTGCTGCTACGTACTGGGAGACCTTATCCGTCAGAGAGCCTAGATAACGGTCTCCAATCTTCTCTGCAGTGCTCCGATCTAGGATTGGAACCTTACTGGTATCACTCTTAGGAAAATCTTTAAAGTCTTTTTCTGTGATAGACACCACATTAGCATAATTTTTGGCTTGGAAAAAGCTAGAGGTTACCAGGCTTACCAGACCAGCAAGGGCAAAGATGATACCTGCAGTCAGAAACAATCCTCTACTAAGTTTGGTAAAAAGGAATCCTTCTAGATTGAGATCTTTGGCAGCCTTGCCATGACGTACATGAACAGTTTTGAGGAGATTGGTATCCTTGCGGAAACTAAACAAAATCCCCATCACCACCAGATGCCCACAGAGAAAGAAGATGAATTCCCAACTAGTCAGATTGATGGGCGGCAAAAAGATATACCAAGTCGTTGCGATAAAAACAAGTTCAAATAGTATGCGTTTCATCTGAGTTCCTCCTAAATAATTCGTCCTTTCAAATGATCCAGTTCATGTTGGCAGATCTGAGCTGGAAAACCTGTCAGTGTAATGGTCTGTTCCTGCCACTTGCTATCGCGATAGGAAACCGTAATCGTTTCATAACGAGTCGTCGTTCGAACCCCAGTCAAAGACAAACAACCTTCCTCTGTCTCGTAAGGTCCTTTATAGGAAAGGAGAATGGGGTTAAACATGACCATGGGGACTAGGCCAAGATTAAAGATAATCACGCGCTTCTGCTCCCCAATCATATTAGCCGCCAGACCGACACAGGTCTCGCGATTAGCCAGCAGGGTATCCTGCAAATCCTTAGCCAGATAAAGGTCTTCCTGACTTGCAGGTTTCGAGACCTGCGACAAGAATAAGACATCTCGGACAATTTTCTTTTCCATTCTCTTACGCTCCTTACAACTTTACTTTATTATAGCACAAAAGAGGGCAACTTCTAGTCCTTTCCCTCAAATGCAAAAAAAGCCATCCGAAGATGACTTTCTTTTTAAATAGCGTTCTTATCAAGACCAAGTTTACGTTGAACAAACTTAACGATTTCTACGATAAGTATCATTGAGAAGCTTCCAGCTAGAACAATGACCCATTGTGACAAGTCTAGTTTGGTTACGTGGAAGATTCCTTCAAGCGGTTCTACGACAATTGTTGCCATCAGAAGAATGAAGGATACCAAGATAGACCAGTTAAAGGTCTTAGACTTGAATGGGCCAACTGTCAAGATGGATTGGTAAACAGACTTGACATTGTAGGCATGGAAGAGCTGGATCAAACCGAGTGTTGCAAAGGCCATAGTAAGGGCATCCGCATGAATGGCATGATTGTCACCCACATGAACTGGGTAAGCAATTGCAAGTCCATAAACACTCATAACAATAGCTGCTTGGAGTACACCTTGATAGATGATAGAACTCAAAACACCACCTGAGAAGAAGCTTGCCTTTCGTCCACGTGGTTTATGATTCATGACACCAGGCTCAGCAGGTTCAACACCAAGAGCGATAGCTGGGAAGGTATCTGTTACCAAGTTGATCCACAAAAGATGAACTGGCTGCAAGACGTCCCAACCAAACAAGGTTGATAAGAAGATAGTTAATACTTCAGCAGTATTGGCAGAAAGTAAGTACTGAATAGTCTTTTGAATGTTTGAGAAGACCTTACGTCCTTCTTCAACTGCGACGATAATAGTCGCAAAGTTATCATCTGCAAGAATCATGTCAGAAGCCCCCTTAGAAACCTCTGTACCAGTGATTCCCATACCGATACCGATATCGGCTGTTTTCAGAGCTGGCGCATCATTAACACCGTCACCTGTCATAGCAACAACCTTACCTTGTTTTTGCCAAGCCTTGACGATACGAACCTTGTGTTCTGGAGACACACGGGCATAAACAGAGTATTGACCAACTACTTTTTCAAAGTCTTCATCTGACAGTTCGTTGAGCTCAGCACCAGTTAAAACGTGGCCTTCTGTATCATTTGCATCAATAATTCCCAAACGTTTGGCAATAGCTTCTGCAGTATCTTGATGGTCACCCGTAATCATGATTGGACGGATTCCTGCTTCCTTAGCGACACGAACTGCTTCTGCTGCTTCGGCACGCTCAGGGTCAATCATCCCAATCAAACCAGTAAAGATTAAATCATTTTCAAGCTCTTCAGAAGTGAGGTTTTCTGGAATACTATCGATAATCTTATAAGCACCTGCAAGGACACGCAAGGCTTGGTGAGCCATTTCAGAGTTGTTTGTATGAATGAGGTTTGTAACCTTCTCGTCAATCGGAGCAATATCCCCAGCCTTATCACGAAGAACACAACGTTTCAAAAGTTGGTCTGGCGCACCTTTGACTGCTACAAGGAAACGACCATCTGGCAATGGGTGAACCGTTGACATGAGCTTACGGTCAGAGTCAAATGGTAACTCAGCCACACGTGGATATTTGTCTAAAAATCCTTTAACATCGTAACCCTTGTCCAAGGCGTATTGGATAAAGGCTGTTTCGGTTGGATCACCAATCAGATTGCCTTCCACATCGATTTTCGTATCATTGGCCAAGACAACTGAACGAAGTAGGGGCATTTCAAGACCTAGCTCAATGTCATCAGCTGAGTCATGTAGGACTGCATCGTAGAAGACTTTTTCGACTGTCATCTTGTTCATGGTCAGCGTACCAGTTTTATCAGATGCGATGATTTCTGTTGAACCAAGTGTTTCTACTGCTGGCAACTTACGAACGATGGAATGTCGTTTGGCTAAAACTTGAGTACCAAGGGAAAGAACGATGGTAACGATAGCAGGAAGTCCTTCTGGAATGGCTGCAACGGCAAGGGCAACAGAAGTCAACAACTCACCAAGTGGACTTTTCCCTTGAATGAAGACACCCACTACAAAAGTAACAAGAGCAATAACCAAAATTGCATAGGTCAAGACCTTAGAAAGGTTATTCAAGTTTTGTTTAAGGGGTGTATCCGTCTCATCCGCATCTTGAAGCATGCCAGCGATGTGACCAACTTCCGTGTACATACCTGTATTGACAACAACACCCATCCCACGACCATAGGTCACGTTTGAGTTTTGGAAGGCCATATTGACACGGTCACCAATACCAGCAGCTGTCGCAAGCTCGACTGACAAGTCTTTTTCGACTGGAACAGACTCACCTGTCAAAGCAGCTTCTTCAATTTTAAGGGAGTTAGCTTCTAATAAACGTAAGTCTGCTGGTACCACATCACCTGCTTCAAGGGCAACGATATCTCCAGGTACCAATTCTTTAGAATCAATCTCAGCCATATGCCCATCACGAAGAACGCGGGCAGCTGGACTAGACATAGACTTGAGGGCTTCGATAGCTTCTTCTGCTTTTCCTTCTTGGTAAACACCAAAGGCAGCGTTGATGATAACCACGGCTAGGATGATAATGGCATCTGCGATATCTTCCCCACCAGAAGTTACGACTGACAAGATAGCCGCAGCAACTAGGATGATAATCATCAAATCCTTAAATTGCTCGATAAACTTGACTAGGAGAGATTTTTTCTCACCCTCTTCCAGTTCATTGCGTCCATATTCAGCTAGGCGTTTCTGTGCTTCGCTTGACGAAAGACCTTGCTCAGTTGCTTCAACCGACTTCAAGACCTCTTCAGGACTTTGAGTATAAAACGCTTGGCGTTTTTGTTCTTTTGACATGTGTCTCCTCCTTGACATTGTGTGCAAAACAAGTTCTCTTTTAGTTTTATGACAAACAAAAAGAGACCTGTTAATCATAACAAGTCTCGCTGTTTAAGATAGTGCCGGAAAACATACTTTTCAGTATACAATTCGGAATGACGACACTATCACAGGTTTCTGCCAGCTACTCCCTTGAGTAGTACTATTATATCAAAATTTGAAAAGTTTTCAAGGGTTTAAATCCGATGAAACAAGACTAAATTTGAATTTTCCTTTGAAAACCAGTATAATGTAAGAATACTATATGACTAGAAAGGAAGCCCGATGAACCAATCCATGTCAAATCTCAAATTGGCAGAACGTGGAGCCATTATCAGTATTTCAACCTACCTCCTCTTGTCTGCAGCAAAATTGGCAACTGGCCACCTCCTGCATTCCTCCAGTTTGGTGGCGGATGGTTTTAACAACGTATCCGATATTATCGGAAATGTTGCTCTCTTGATTGGGATTCGGATGGCTCGCCAACCTGCAGACCGTGACCATCGCTTTGGTCACTGGAAGATTGAAGATTTGGCTAGCTTGATTACTTCCATCATCATGTTCTATGTTGGTTTTGATGTGCTTCGGGACACCATTCAGAAAATTCTCAGTCGGGAACAAACACCTATTGATCCTTTGGGAGCGATTCTAGGAATCATTTCAGCAGCGGTCATGTTTGCTGTTTATCTCTATAACACACGCCTCAGTAAGAAATCCAAATCCAAGGCTCTCAAGGCAGCTGCTAAGGACAATCTTTCCGATGCTGTCACCTCACTTGGAACCTCCATTGCTATCCTAGCCAGCAGTTTCAATTATCCAATCGTGGATAAATTAGTCGCTATCATTATCACTTTCTTCATCTTAAAGACAGCTTACGATATCTTTATCGAGTCTTCCTTCAGTCTTTCAGATGGTTTTGACGACCGTCTGCTAGAGGACTACCAAAAGGCTATAATGGAAATTCCAAAGATTAGTAAGGTCAAGTCCCAAAGAGGTCGCACGTACGGTAGCAATATCTACCTCGATATCACACTGGAGATGAATCCCGATCTATCAGTCTATGAAAGTCACGAAATTGCAGACCAGGTCGAATCCATGCTGGAAGAACGTTTTGGAGTCTTTGATACCGATATCCACATCGAACCTGCTCCTATACCTGAAGACGAAATTTTGGACAATGTCTATAAAAAACTACTCATGCGCGAGCAATTGATTGACCAAGGGAATCAGCTAGAAGAACTCCTTGCTGAGGACTTTCTCTATATCCGTCAAGATGGAGAGCAGATGGACAAGGGCGCTTATAAAGTTGCAAAAGAACTACCTACTACAATCAAGGATATTCAAATTACTTCCATTAGTCAAAAAACCAAGCTCATTTGCTATGAGTTAGATGGTATCGTCCACACCAGTATCTGGCGTCGCCATGAAACTTGGCAAAATATCTTCCACCAGGAAACAAAAAAAGAAGACAAAGAGTAACCCTATCCAGTGGATAGGGCTTTTTTGATTGATTTTTTAAGCTAAACTGGATTATAGCTGTTTGAAAGATTTGCTTTTCGAAGCTTGTTTTGTCTGTTTTCTTGCTTGACGATTTTGCTCGATACGCCATTCTCTTTCATAGTACTTCATGGTCTCATAGATCCTTTCAGGAAGACCTACATCTAATAGAAAGATCGGGATGATCAAATCTGCTGACGAATGAAAAGGGAGAATCCTTCTCTTCAGCAGAGCTAGAAAGGATTGGGATTTCACATTTTCCTTGTTTTTAAAATAGACTTCAATCCGATAGGAATCCCTGTACTTCCCTCGAATCCG
Source organism: Streptococcus sp. ST14 (assembly GCF_046098195.1). Taxonomy (NCBI): domain Bacteria; kingdom Bacillati; phylum Bacillota; class Bacilli; order Lactobacillales; family Streptococcaceae; genus Streptococcus; species Streptococcus sp. ST14. Next base: position 36,841 of record NZ_JBJUSF010000012.1, on the reverse strand, counting down.
AGAAAAGGAAAACTCTTCTACATCTGTCCAAGCATAGAAACGACTGGGTTTCTTTGGGTTTGGTTTGTAGTAAAACCCCTCGACAGTACAGCTCAAATATTCCTTATCGGAACTTAACAGCCTGTATGTCTGATAAACAACTACTCCAGCACAAAAGAGGACAAGCAGTATTAATAACAGACTTATCGTATGAAGTCTGGTTCCCTTTTGCGAGTACAAATGGAGATAAGAGAGAGGTAGTAAGAAAAAAAGCACTGAAGTCAAGCCAAACAAGGCATTCCAAATGATTTTCTTGGGACTACGTTTAATGACTTTTTCTTCCATCATGCCAACTCACTTAAATATTCATAACGTTCGTATTTTTCAAGGAGTGCTTCGTTTTTCTCATCCAGTTCTTTTTGGAGAGTAGCCAGCTTACCAAAGTCAGAGCCATTTGCCTGCATTTCTTCTTCAATAGCAGCAATACGATTTTCCAAGGCTTCAATATCGCCTTCAATGCTTGCCCACTCCTGCTTTTCTTGGTAGGTCATGCGTTTCTTGTCTTCACGAACCTTGACCACTTTCTCCTTTTCTGCCTTTTGCACTTGATTGGCCATATCAGTTTCAAAAGCTTTTTCATCAAGGTAGTCGGTGTAATGACCAAAGAAAGGACGAATCTTGCCATCCTCAAAAGCGAGAATCTTGGTCGCTACCTTATCAAGGAAATAGCGATCGTGGCTAACTGTTAAAACAGGCCCAGCAAAGCCCTGCAAGAAATTCTCCAAGACTGTCAAGGTCGCAATGTCCAGATCATTTGTCGGCTCATCCAAGAGAAGTACATTTGGTTTTTCCAAGAGCAGTTTGAGGAGATAGAGGCGTTTTTTCTCGCCACCAGACAATTTCTCAATCAAGGTTCCATGCATCGAACGTGGGAAGAGGAATTGCTCCAGCAACTCAGCGATGGAAGTTGTAGAACCACCACTAGTCTTAACCTCTTCTGCTACTTCCTGCAGGTAATTGATAACGCGCTTGCTCTCGTCTAAACCTTCAATTTGTTGAGAGAAATAGGCAATGCGAACCGTCTCACCGATGATAACTTGACCTTTAGTCGGCTCAAGACTTCCTGCGATGAGGTTGAGAAGAGTTGACTTCCCGACACCGTTGTCCCCAACGATTCCGATACGGTCTTTGGCTTGTACCAAGAGATTAAAATCTTGCAAAATGGGCTTGTTTTCATAGGCAAAGGAAACCTCCTGAAACTCGATGACTTTCTTCCCAATCCGACTGGTTTCAAAGTTCATGGTTAAGTCTGTTTCAGCAACGCCACCTGAAACTTCTTTTTTCAAGTCGTGGAAACGATTGATACGAGCTTGTTGCTTGGTCGCACGCGCCTGCGGTTGTCTGCGCATCCAGGCCAGTTCTTGTTTGTAGAGTTGTTCTTTCTTGTGGAGAAGAGCTGCGTCACGCTCATCTTGCTCAGCCTTGAGGCGAACATAGTCCTGGTAATTTCCCTGATACTCGGTCAAGCCTGCTCGGTCCAACTCGAAAATCCGCGTTGATAGTGCATCTAGGAAATAACGATCATGTGTGATAAAGAGAACGGTCTTCTTGGAATTTTTCAAAAAAAGAGTCAGCCACTCAATGGTCGCAATGTCCAGGTGGTTGGTTGGCTCGTCCAGAAGCAAGAGGTCGTGGTTTCCTAGGAGAACTTGCGCCAACTGAACCCGTCTTCTCAGACCGCCTGACAATTCACCAACTGGAGTCGACAAGTCCTGAATACCCAGCTTGCTGAGGACCGTCTTGACCTGGCTTTCAATTTCCCAGGCTTGGAGAGAATCCATCTCTGCCATGACCCGTTCCAAACGACCCTGCTTGTCCTCGCTGTAGTTGAGCATGATTAACTCATACTCACGAATCAACTGGATTTCCTTGAGGTCGCTGGAGAGAACCGTATCCAAGACCGTCTTGCTATCATCAAAATCAGGATCCTGTGTCAAGTAGCCAATCTTGTAGTCATTCTTAGCTGAAAAAGGACTGACATCCCCATCAAAGCCAGAAACGCCAGAAAGGACGTCTAAAAGGGTGGTCTTACCAGTCCCATTGACACCTATCAGACCGATTCTGTCCAAGTCATGGATGATAAAAGAAATATCCTTAAAAACGGTCTTGTCACCAACGGATTTGCTTAGTTTTTCAACGATAAAATCACTCATTTTTTCTCCCTCAGGTAAGCATGGATTGCTTGACGATCATTTTCCAATTCTCCATCGACAATGGCAAACTCAATCTCTGTTAAAATCTCTCCCAAGTCTGGTCCTGGCTGGTAACCATATTCCTTAATCAAAATTCCACCGTTAATCTGAATTTCTTTCTTGTCATGAATGGTCAAACTATGGTAAGTTTCTTTGATGGCTTGTGGGTTGACTTCCTTTCCTTGGGCCTGACGAAGACTTTCAGCTTGTAGAAGGGAATCCAAGTCAAAGCGGTAACAATCGCGCTTGCTCAGCTCTCCTTCTTCTCGCAAAGTCAAAATAGTCAGCAAATCCTGAACCTGCTTAGCAAACTGGCGTGAGGTTTTCCAAGCTTTCAAAAATGGCTGTGCATCTTTAATCTCCAAAGCCCACAATAGAGCCGCCCAGGCTTGTTCAGAGGATTCAAAAGTGAGATCAGCCTCTAAATCAAACAGTCCGTTGAGCTTGTCTTGGCTTCCTGCCATATCTGGAAGATAGTCATAAGCTTGACTTTCAATCATGGAAGCCAGACCAACTCGCCAAAAAGGTGCCAGCAAGAGTTTATCAAACTCAACGAAGGTGCGCTCTACAGAAATTTTCTCCAAAAGCGGCGTCAAAGTCTTCATCGCCTCAAAAGTTTCTGACTCAAGTTTAAAACCGAGACTGGCCTGAAAACGGAAACCACGCATAATCCGCAAAGCATCTTCGTTGAAACGCTCACTAGCCACTCCAACTGCTCGCAAGACTTGGTTTTCCAAATCTTCTAAACCATGGAACAAGTCAATGATTTCACCTGTCTCATCCAAAGCGAAGGCATTGACTGTGAAATCACGGCGCTTGAGGTCTTCTTCTAGCGAACGCACAAAGGAAACCGCACTGGGTCTACGGTAGTCCACATAGACATCTTCGGTCCGAAAGGTCGTCACTTCATATTCCTCGTCCCCATCTAAAACTAAAACAGTTCCGTGCTCGATTCCAATATCGGCTGTGCGGGAGAATATCCGCTTGGTCTCCTCTGGATAGGAAGAGGTCGCAATATCCACATCATGGATGGGACGATGGAGGAGGGCATCTCGAACAGAGCCCCCAACAAAATAGGCTTCAAAACCTGCTTCTTTAATTTTTTCTAATACTGGTAAAGCCTTCTGAAATTCAGAAGGCATTTGTGTTAATCTCATAATAAGTGTTCTAATCCATAGACAAGCTCATGACGCTTGACAACTTCTTTGATTCCCAAATTCACCCCTGTCATGAAGGAGCTGCGATCATAGGAGTCATGACGGAGGGTCAATCCTTCTCCCTGATTTCCAAAGATGACTTCCTGATGGGCTACCAAGCCTGGTAGACGGACTGAGTGGATGCGCATGCCATCAAAGTCAGCACCACGGGCACCTGCAATCAATTCTTCCTCATCAGGCGCACCTTGTTGGATAGACTCTCGCACTTCCGCCATCAGCTCAGCCGTTTTAATAGCTGTTCCGCTCGGAGAATCTTTTTTCTTGTCATGATGGAGCTCGATAATCTCCACATTGGGGAAATATTTGGCAGCCTGCGCCGCAAATTGCATAAGCAAGACAGCGCCCAAGGCAAAATTAGGGGCAATCAAACCACCCAAATCTTGTTCACGGGAAAATGCTTTTAGATCAGCAATTTCTTCACTAGTAAAGCCTGTTGTTCCAACTACTGGAGCAAAGCCATTTTCAAGAGCAAAGCGTGTATTTTCGTAGGCAACGGCTGGTGTAGTAAAATCCACCCAGACATCCGCCTCAACACTAGCCAAGTCAGCCTTATCATTGAAGACAGGAATCCCCTGCCATTCTGACTCAGACTCAAAAGGATCCAAAACTGCGACCAAGTCCAAGTCTGGATCAGCCAAGACCATCTGACAAGCAGCTTGGCCCATCTTTCCCTTAAAACCGGCAATAATTACTCGAATACTCATCTCTACTCCTGTCTAAGATACAAAGCCTGCAAGAACAATTTAGACGATTGGTGTATAGCTCAAGGCGATACTACCTTCTCCAAGGTGGGTCCCAATGACACTACCAAAGGTTTCAATTGGAATTTCAGCAGTCACACCACTCTCCATCAAAAGCTGACGTAAATCCGCTGCCTTTTGAGGAGCGTTCCCATGAATGACTGTTATACGGTAGTCCCCATCTTTTGTCAACTCCTTTATGATTTCCACCAAACGTTTAATTGCTTTTTTTTCTGTACGAACTTTTTCGTAAACTTCAATCACTCCTTGGTCATTAAAATAGAGGATAGGCTTGATACTGAGGAGATTCCCTAAGATAGCTGCCCCATTTGACAAACGTCCTCCTTTAACCAAGTGGTCGAGATCATCTACTATGATAAAGGCTGAATTATCAGCAATTTGGATAGCCAACTTCTCCTGAATCTGGGCAAAATCATCGCCTTGTTCTGCCCATTCAAAGGCACTCTCTACCATAAATCCTAGAGGGGAACTTGTGATATGGGTATCTGGAAAGGCAATGGTCAAGCCATCATACTCTTCCAACATGTATTGGATGTTCTGATAAAAACCTGAAATTCCTGACGAAAGAAATAGTCCCAAGACATGGGTATAACCCTCATCTTTCAAAGAACTAAGAATCTCATCCAATTTGGCAATACTTGGTTGACTAGTTTTAGGCAATTCTACAGACTGAGCCATTTTTTGATAAAATTCCTCAGCAGTCAGATTGACACCTTCAACATACTCCTCTCCATCAATATTGACAGGAATATCCAAGATAAAAAGATTCTCTCTTTGCAGCGTCTTCTCCTCTAAATAGGCTGAAGAATCTGTAATGACAGCTAATTTCATGACTAAAACTCCAAATTGATCCCTGGAAGATCCAAGGCGATTTCTGTTACTTCATACGTCAAACGATTGAGCATGTTCAAACATGGACGTGCCAAGGTTTCGACTTCTTCTTGGTTAAATTCGCTTGGTTCGTTGACAATGCGACCTTCCACATGGTTAACTTGGGAAATTGTTCCGCTGATGACAAATTTGTCAAAGACAATCATGAAACTCAAGATAACGACTAAAGAAGTCACTTGATTTTCTTGGTCATGTTGGAGCAACTGAAAGTTCACGTCTACCTTGGTTTCAGGAGCTCCATTTTCATTTTCCCATTCAAAGTTACGAGCATCAAAGTGATACTGGCTAACAAATTCTTGTTCTCGTTTAAGATTCATTTTTCTCTCCCATTGCTACAATTTACTATGCAATTGTACCACATTTTTATCATTTCATCTAGTTTTCTAGGCTTTAGTCAATTCCAATTTCATCTTTAACAACAGCAGCAATCGTATCTACGTAGTAGTTAACTTCTTCTGTTGTTGGGGCTTCTGCCATGACACGCAAGAGGGGTTCTGTTCCACTTGGGCGGACAAGGATACGACCGTTTCCTGCCATTTCTTCTTCCATCTTTTCGATGATAGTTTTAATGGCTGGTACTTCCATGGCTTTTTCTTTCATGGCATTTTCCACTCGGATATTGACCAGTTTTTGTGGATAAATCGTCACTTCTGATGCCAGTTGAGACAATCTCTTGCCTGTTTCTTTCATGATCTTAGTCAATTGAACAGCTGATAATTGACCATCACCAGTTGTATTGTAATCCATCAAGATAACGTGGCCTGATTGCTCACCACCAAGGTTGTAGCCTGATTTTCTCATTTCTTCAACGACATAGCGGTCTCCAACAGCAGTCACTGCCTTGTTAATACCAGCACTCTCCAAGGCCTTATGGAAGCCAAGGTTAGACATAACCGTTGTCACGATGGTGTTTTGAGCCAACTGGCCTTTTTCAGAAAGGTATTTTCCGATGATGTACATGATCTTATCACCATCGACGATGTCGCCATTTTCATCAACAGCAATCAAACGGTCACTATCTCCGTCAAAGGCCAAACCGATAGCTGACTGGCTTTCTTTGACCACTTCTTGAAGAGCTTCTGGATGTGTAGAACCCACATTCAAGTTGATATTAAGACCATCTGGTGTCTCACCGATAACAGTTATTTGAGCCCCAAGGTCTGCAAAGATTTGACGAGCACTTGTAGACGCTGCACCGTTTGCTGTGTCCAAGGCCACTTTCATTCCTTCAAGAGGCGTTCCAGTTGAAACAAGGTAACCTTCATACTTACGCAAGCCTTCTGGATAATCTACCAAAGTTCCCAATCCTTCGGCACTTGGACGAGGAAGGGTGTCTTCTGTAGCATCTAGCAAGGCTTCGATTTCTGCTTCTTTTTCATCATCAAGTTTGAAGCCATCCCCACCAAAGAATTTAATTCCATTATCAAGGGCTGGGTTGTGACTTGCGGAAATCATGACACCCGCACTAGCTCCCTCAGTTTTAACCAAATAAGCTACTGCTGGTGTTGCAAGGACACCGAGTTTGTAGACGTGAATCCCTACTGATAGAAGACCTGCCACCAAGGCAGATTCTAGCATTTCTCCTGAGATACGTGTATCACGTCCTACAAAGACTTTAGGGGCTTCCGTTTCATGTTGGCTAAGAACATAACCACCAAAACGTCCCAGTTTAAAGGCCAATTCTGGCGTCAATTCTACGTTTGCTTCTCCACGGACTCCATCGGTCCCAAAATATTTACCCATTTTATTTATCATCCTTTTCTACTATTTTATTTAGTCCTGTTTAGACGAGTCTGGTTTCGTTTCTGAACTCGTTGAAGACGAACTGCTGGTTGAAGAGCCCGTTGACGAAGAACTCGAGCTAGACGATACTGTTTTGGTTGTAATTTTCATTGTAGTGTCAAATGGCATAATGACGCTTGGTAAGACATTTCCATTTTTATCAACTGCTTGTAGTGGAACAGAGGCCGAGTAGTTACCTGTTATCCGTTCACTAGTCGGTAAGATGGCAATGACACGATCTACTCTAGAGAGAGTCTCCTCGTCACTAATAACCGTTACTTTTTCATCTGACACAGTGACTGTATCAATTTTCACACGAGAATCAATCTGGCTAGGGTCAATCTCCGGCACAACAATGACATTGTCACGTTTTGCTTTTTTACCGACCTTGACTGTTATCTTTTGCGGTGTCGCAACAGCTGTCAAACCGCTAGGCAGATTTTCAATGGTTAGAGGAACTTCGATGGTCCCTACACTGGCATCAGAAAGATCAGCTGTCACCTTAAATTTGCGGGTACTTTCCTGCATCTCACTCGCCAAAGCAACTCTGTTTGACCCTGTTAGAAAGACCGTCACTTCAGATGTAAAACCACTGATAAAATACTGATCACTGTCATACTGAATATCGATTGGGACATTAAGGACCGTATTGGTATAGGTTTCCGTCCGCGCCTGTCTGGCACTGTTGCTATTCTGATAGTTTGTTGAAGTCGCATAGATAAAGAGGATGCAGGCGAAAAAGAAGGAAGAGATAATATAAAGACTATTTTTTCTCATATTTCAATCCTCCTAACAAACGCTCTTTCAGACCGTGTTTTTCCTCTGATGCTGGAAGTAAGATTCTTCTCAATTCAGCTTCAAACTCTTCCAAGGTCAAATCATGTTTAAAGACTCCATTATAGGTGATTGAGATCCCACCTGTTTCCTCAGAAACCACAAAGGTAAGAGCATCCGATACTTCTGACAAACCAATCGCCGCCCTGTGACGTGTCCCAAACTCTTTGGAAATCCCTGTATTTTCAGTCAGGGGTAGGTAGGCCGAAGTTACGGCAATCCGATCTTCCTTGATAATGACAGCACCATCATGCAAGGGAGTATTGGGAATGAAAATATTGATAAGCAATTCAGCCGAAATTTTAGCATCTAAAGGGATCCCTGTCGAGATGTATTCCTGCAAGGTTCTTACTCGCTGAACCACTACAAGCGCCCCAATCTTACGAGGACTCATGTATTCAACTGATTTCACAAATGAACGAACCATCTGCTCTTCCGCACTAATAGGGGCATTGGAGAAGAAATCAGTAGCCCGGCCCAATCGCTCCAAACCAGTCCGAATCTCTGGTGAAAAGATAACCACCGCTGCAATCACCCCGTAGGTGATGATCTGATTGATCAACCAGGAAATAGTCGTTAAACCAATCATATTGGAAAGAATCTGGGCTAGAATAAAAACTAAGACCCCACGGACCAATATCATAATCTTGGTGCCTGCAATAGCTTTAGTAAAATGATATAAAATATAAGTCACAATGAGAATATCAATCAGATTGGTGACTATACTCCAAGGACTTGAAAACAAACTCGTCCAGTATTGTAAATTGGATAATTGTTGAAAATTCATCCTTGGCCTCCTCCCTGTCAAAACACTTTACTCATCATTATACCATTTTCTGCTCATTTTTTCCCCATCCTACTTCATTTTAAATTAAGCAAAATTATGATACAATAAACTGACTAGAAAAAACGAAGGAGAAATCATGTCTCAACTCTATGATATTACCATTGTAGGGGGCGGTCCTGTCGGCCTCTTTGCTGCCTTTTACGCCCACCTACGCCAAGCCAAAGTCCAAATCATCGACTCTCTTCCCCAACTCGGTGGTCAGCCTGCCATCCTCTATCCTGAAAAGCAAATCCTTGATGTGCCAGGTTTCCCAAATCTAACCGGAGAGGAATTGACCAATCGTTTGCTTGAGCAGCTAAATGGCTTTGACACACCTGTTCACCTCAACGAAACGGTTCTTGAGATCGAGAAACAAGATGAAGGATTTAGCATTACAACCAACAAGGGAAGTCATCTGACTAAAACCGTCATCATTGCTATGGGGGGCGGTGCCTTTAAACCACGTCCGCTCGAATTGGAGAACGTTGAAGACTATGAAAATATCCACTACCACGTTTCCAACATCCAGCAATACGCTGGTAAGAAAGTGACCATCCTTGGTGGAGGGGACTCAGCAGTTGACTGGGCATTGGCTTTTGAAAAAATTGCCCCAACTACTCTCGTTCACCGTCGAGATAACTTCCGCGCTTTGGAACACAGTGTCCAAGCCCTGCAAGAATCATCTGTGACTATCAAGACACCATTCGTTCCTAGCCAACTCCTTGGAGATGGAAAAACACTTGATAAACTGGAAATCACAAAAGTCAAATCTGATGAAGCCGAAACAATTGACTTAGACCACCTCTTTGTCAACTACGGCTTCAAGTCTTCTGTCGGAAATCTTAAAAACTGGGGTCTGGAGCTCAACCGACACAAGATTATCGTCAATAGTAAGCAAGAATCCAGCCAAGCTGGTATTTACGCTATCGGAGACTGCTGCTACTATGAAGGAAAGATTGACTTGATTGCGACAGGACTGGGTGAAGCACCAACTGCCGTCAACAATGCTATCAACTACATCGACCCTGAGCAAAAAGTACAACCCAAACACTCAACCAGTTTATAAAAAAAGAACCACGGATTAACTAATCCGTGGTTTTATAATTCATCTGCAATCTTGTTTATTTTTCTCAGTCTGTGGTTGACACCACTTTTGGTTAGGGGATTGCTCAGGCTATCTGCCAACTGCTGGATAGAGTAGTCTGGATGCTGAATCCGCAACTGCGCTACCTCCTGCAAATCCACGGGTAAATTTTCCAAACCCATTCTATCTTTGATTTTACTGATATTATTAATGGTCTTCATACTAGCAGAAACCGTTCGAGCGATATTAGCTGTCTCGACATTATTAGCCCGATTGAGATCGTTACGAGTTTCACGCAAAATCTTGACGCGCTCAAAATTATCACGCGCCTGCATGGCCCCAATCACAATCAAGAAATCCATAATGTCTTCTGCCCGCTGGAGATAGGTAACTGCACCTTTCTTTCGCTCAATAACCTTAGCGTCCAGCAAAAACTGCTGGAGGAGAGAGGCCAATCCTTGGGCATGGTCCAGATAAACGGAACTAATCTCCAACTGATACTTACCAGACTCCGGATCTCGGATGCTACCATTTGCCAGAAAGGCCCCACATAAGTAAGCACGACCAGCTTCTTCATCTGCTAAGATATCGGGATCAATACCCGTCTCCAAACCAAAGAAGGAATCCGCAAGCCGCAAATCAGCCAAAAGCTCCTGCACCCTCTCATCGGTATAGACCGTGTAGACACGATTCTTGCGAAGATTGCTTCTCTGATGGTGATGAATTTCTGACTTGATGTCATAAAAATGGAGAAAAGACTCATAAAGATGACGAGCTAACTTGGCATTTTCGGTCACGACGGACAAGGTCAGGCCTGAAGTAGAGAGACCGATACTGCCAGACATCTTGATGATGGCAGACAATTCATGACGGCTGAGATGGTGCTGGCCAAGAATTTCTTCTTTTACTGCAACTGTAAAACTCATTTTCTCACCTGTATAATGCGCATCAATTCGTCTACAATCAAATCGCCATCATGGAAGGCTCCTCCATTTTCCAAACGAAGGAAGTTGGATGAAATCACACGAGGAACCTGCTTGCAAAGACCAGCAAAATCATGCTCTACCTGAACCAAATACTCATCAAAACGGTTGGTATCCATGTATTCTCTAGGAACCTTTTCGATATTGACCAAGACCGTATCGATAAAAGGCCGACCTAAGTGTCGATGGAGGACTTCCACGTGGTCACTGTCTGAAAAGTACTCTGTTTCCCCACGCTGGGTCATGATATTGCAGACATAGGCGATCTCAGCCTTAGTCTCCAAGAGAGCCTGTCCAATCTCCTCAATAACAATATTCGGCAAAATCGATGTAAAGAGGGAACCAGGCCCCAAGACGATCATGTCACTCTCGAGAATGGTATTGACTACTCGACGGCTGGCTTGGGGTGTTTCATCATCCAAGGTATTGGTCACATAGACATGGTCGATCATACCTGGATGGTCTGCAATGTGGCTCTCACCTGCCACCTCAGAACCGTCTTTAAAGACTGCATGCAGTGTCAGAGGCTGATCGCTCGATGGGTAAATTTTTCCTGTTGTGTGGAAAAAGAGACTTAGCAGCTGCATGGCATTATAAGTGGACCCTTGCATTTCAGAAAGCCCTGCTATAATGATATTTCCTAGAGGATGACCCGCAAAAGCTCCAGCCTCTTCTGAGAAACGGTACTGAAAAACCTTCTCATAAAACTTAGGCATATCCGACATGGCTACCAGAACATTGCGAAGATCGCCTGGTGGTGTCAGCTGTTGGATATTCTTTCTTAGTTCACCAGAAGAGCCACCATCATCAGCTACCGTTACGATGGCTGCGATATCAACATCCTTTTCTCGCAAGCTTTTCAAAATGACGGGGATACCTGTTCCTCCACCAATTACCGTTATCTTTGGTTTTCTCATGAACGGTTTACCGTTTCCTTTCTTCTGTCTTTATCACGATGGCTTTCATTGACAGGCCAATTTTTAGCAAGGTCCTCAGCTATGCGCTTGGCAAAGGCCACACTACGGTGTTGTCCACCTGTACATCCTACTGCAATGGTTAAAACAGACTTGCCTTCTTTTTTGTAACTTGGCAAAATGGGTTCAATCAAGGCGAGTAAGTGCTGATAGAAACTTTCAGACTCTTCATGATTCATCACATAGTCATAAACTGCTTGATCCTCACCTGTCTGATTGCGGAGTTCCGGAAGGTAGTATGGATTTGGCAAGAAACGGACATCAAAGACCAAGTCTGCATCGATTGGGATACCATACTTGAATCCAAAAGACATGACCTCGATACGGAAAGACTGGGCTTGTTCTTGGTCTGAAAATTGCTCAGCAATGGTTTTACGCAGTTCACGCGGAGTGAGTTCTGTCGTATCCACCACATTTTGACTCATATTTTTCAAAGGTGCTAAGAGTTCACGTTCCAGCTTGATGCCATCTAAAATCCGACCATCAGCAGCTAGAGGGTGACTTCTTCTAGTTTCCTTATAGCGTGCCACCAATTCCTTATCTGCGGCGTCTAAAAAGAGAATTTTGAAATCCAAATCATCTTGGTTTTCCAATTCATCCAAAACTGCCTGAATCTCTGAAAAGAAGGAACGGCTCCGCATATCGACTACTAGGGCTAACTTATGGTCATCATCCTTGGTCTCTACCAACTGCAAAAACTTTGGCAAGAGGGCTGGTGGCATATTGTCAATAGTGAAATATCCCAAATCCTCGAAGGACTGAATGGCTACCGTTTTCCCTGCGCCACTCATCCCTGTCACAATTACCAGGTGAAGTTGTTTCTTTGTCATCTATCTCTCCTTATATCAAAAAAAGTTTGGCAGAGCCAAACTTCAACTAGCTTATCCAATCTCTGCGATCACTTCAATTTCGACTTTTACATCACGAGGAAGACGTGCAACCTCTACAGCTGAACGAGCTGGAAATTCCTCTTTAAAGGCAGTCTGGTAAACCTCGTTAAAAGGAACAAAGTCATTCATATCGCTCAAGAAGCAAGTTGTTTTGACAACATGGTCAAAGTCTGTTCCCGCTTCTGCCAAAATAGCACCGATATTTTTCAAGACTTGTTCGGTCTGTTCTTGGATCGTTTCTCCTACAATTTCTCCAGTTTCAGGAGATAGGGGAACTTGACCGCTAGCAAACAAAAGATTGCCAACGATTTTCCCTTGAACATAAGGTCCGATTGCTTTTGGAGCTTTGTCTGTATGAATTGTTTTTGCCATTTCTTTCCCTCACAATTTTTCTAATATTGCGTCCCAAGCCTGATCCATCCCTGCCTTGCTAACAGATGAAAAGAGGATGAAGTCGTCACTTGGGTCAAAGTTTAATTTCTTTTTGATTGCTGATTCATGCTTGTTCCACTTACCACGAGGAATCTTATCTGCCTTAGTCGCAACGATGATAACCGGAATCTCATAATACTTGAGAAATTCGTACATCTGCACATCATCTGCTGACGGGTCGTGACGGAGATCCACCAGACTGACCACAGCACGGAGATTTTCCCGAGTGGTCAAATACTCCTCAATCATGCGCCCCCATTTTTCACGTTCCTTTTTAGAAACGCGGGCATAGCCATAACCTGGTACATCCACAAAACGCATCTTGTCATCAATGTTGAAGAAGTTGAGTAACTGGGTCTTCCCAGGTTTTCCTGATGTACGAGCAAGATTTTTGCGGTTCAACATGGTGTTGATAAAGCTAGACTTGCCGACATTTGAACGCCCTGCAAGGGCAATCTCTGGCAGTTCATCCTGCGGATAGTGGGACTTGTTTGCCGCACTGAGCAGGATTTCAGCATTGTGTGTATTGATTTCCATAGTCACCTCTAGGCTGTTTCTAGGATGGGTTTTTCCGTTCCATCGACAGCTTCTTTTGTGATGCGGACCAATTTCACATTTTCCTGACTCGGTACTTCAAACATAACATCTAGCATGGTTTCTTCAATGATTGAGCGAAGACCACGCGCACCAGTTTTGCGTTCGATAGCCTTATTGGCAATTTCTTGAAGGGCTTCATCGTCAAATTCCAACTCAACATCATCATAAGAAAGCAAGGTTTGGTATTGTTTGACCAAGGCATTTCTTGGCTCCTTCAAGATGCGAACCAAATCATCGACCGTCAATTGCTCAAGAGCAGCAAAGACAGGCAAGCGCCCAATCAACTCAGGGATAATCCCAAATTTTTGAATGTCTTCTGCGATGATTTCTTGCATGTAGGAGCTGTTTTCGTCAATTGCCTTGTTATTTTGGCCGAAACCGATAACTTTTTCACCTAAACGTTGTTTAACGATTTCTTCGATGCCATCAAAGGCACCACCCACGATGAAGAGGATGTTCTTGGTATCCACCTGAATCATCTCTTGTTGTGGATGTTTGCGTCCTCCTTGAGGTGGCACGCTAGCGACAGTTCCCTCGATAATCTTGAGAAGGGCTTGTTGCACTCCTTCACCCGAAACGTCACGTGTGATAGACACGTTCTCGCTCTTCTTGGCAATCTTGTCAATTTCATCCACGTAGATAATTCCACGCTCTGCACGTTCGATGTTAAAGTCAGCGGCCTGCAAGAGTTTGAGGAGGATATTTTCCACGTCCTCACCCACATACCCAGCCTCAGTCAGAGCTGTCGCATCTGCAATAGCAAAAGGCACATTCAAGCTCTTAGCCAAAGTCTGAGCCAAGAAGGTTTTCCCAGAACCAGTTGGGCCAATCATCAAGATATTTGACTTCTGCAAATCCACATCTTCAGACTCTTCACGCGTATCGTGGAAATTAATGCGTTTGTAGTGATTGTATACAGCCACTGCCAAGGCACGTTTGGCACGATCTTGACCAATCACATAGTGATTTAGGATATTGAGGAGTTCGATTGGTTTTGGTACTTCAGACAAGTCTGCCAAAACTTCCTGGGCCAACTCCTCCCGAATGATTTCCTGGGCCAACTCCACACATTCATTACAGATAAAGGCGTTGTTCCCAGCGATTATTTTCTTTACTTCTTCTTGGCTTTTGCCACAAAATGAGCAATAAACCATCATATCATTTTTCCTATTTGTAGGCATGATTTCCTTCCATTCTAATTTATCATTCTATCTAAAATAAGGTCATATAAAAAGCGTGGACACTGTTTACCAGATTGGTAAAAGCATTTAACCAGAGTAAGGCAGACAGTCCATAGCGCTTCTTACGAAAAGCCTGTGCTCCAGTCAAAATACAGATCACACACAAAAAAGCTGTAAAAAATCCAAATATACTGCGCTCCATTAGACTTCCTTTCTATCTCGGTATTCGATGGTAAAATCATAGTCGTTTTTCTCATCTCGGGTGTAAGATTTGCTTGCTACTGTCTCAAAACGAGACAAGTCAAACTCCTCAGGAAAATAGGTATCTCCCTCCACCTGAGCATGAATCTGCGTCACGATGATTTCATCTAAATAAGGCTCAAAAGCCTGAAAAATCTGCTTGCCACCAAGGATATAGAGATTTTTTTCCTGACTCTGATACCACGCTAAAACAGACTCCACATCTTGAAATACGAGCGCCCCATCTATGACTTCTTCGCTATTTCGCGTTAAAATCAGGGTTTGCCGTTTTGGAAGCAGACGACGTCCCATTCCATCAAAGGTTACACGGCCCATTAAAATGGCATGATTCAAGGTTGTTTCTTTAAAATGTTTTAACTCTGCTGGCAAATGCCAAGGGAGACGATCTTCCTTCCCAATCACACCTTTTTCATCTTGGGCCCAAATGGCTATGATTTTCTTTGTCATGCTTCCGTCCTTTTTATTGATACTACTATTTTATCAAAATTCTCCCAAAAAGGCTGTTTTGAA
This sequence comes from Streptococcus sp. ST14, assembly GCF_046098195.1. Lineage (NCBI taxonomy): Bacteria > Bacillati > Bacillota > Bacilli > Lactobacillales > Streptococcaceae > Streptococcus > Streptococcus sp. ST14. Next base: position 21,387 of record NZ_JBJUSF010000012.1, on the reverse strand, counting down.
ACGCGCGCAAAAGAGAGAAAAGGAGCAGGCTTCATTCAGCCTGCTCCTCTCGCCCTTAGGACATATATTTTTTTGCTTCTGATTCGATTTTTTCAACCACTTCTTGGATACTTAGTCCAGTTGTGTCAAGGTAAACTGCATCCTCAGCCTGTTTGAGAGGTGAGGTTTCACGATGACTGTCCTTGTAGTCACGCGCAGCAATCTCTTCTTTCAACGTTTCCAAATCTGTCTCAATGCCTTTGGCAATATTTTCCTTGTAACGACGCTCTGCTCTTTCTTCAACAGAAGCCACTAGGAAAATCTTGAGTTCAGCTTGTGGTAAAACAACTGTCCCGATATCACGCCCATCCATGACGATACCACCTTGCTGAGCAATCTCTTGCTGGAGCGAAACCAGTTTCTCACGCACTTCAGGAATGGCAGCAATGCTTGAAACCTTGTTGGTCACTTCATTTTCACGAATCGGATGCGTAATCTCAACATCCCCTACAAAAACAAGTTGCTCACCTGTTTCTGAACGACCAAAACTAATGGGGTGTTGGTTAAGAAGCTCAAGAAGTTGGTCTACATTTCCTGCATCCAACTGGTGCTTGAGCGCTATATAAGTCGCAGCACGGTACATAGCACCTGTATCGAGATAAGTGTAACCAAAATCTTTAGCGACAATCTTTGCGACCGTACTCTTACCACTCGAAGCTGGACCATCGATAGCAATTTGAATTGTCTTCATGACCGACTCCTATCTTGTCTTAATCACATCACCTGGGTTGGCAAACCAAGATCCAGATGACATGTGAGAAGGATTTAGGGCTTCTAGCTGGGCAATGGAAATCCCTGCACGTTGAGCAAGAGCTGCTTCTCCCTCTCCAGGCTGTACTGTAAGTGTTCCTTCACCCTCTGTAGTATGTTCTTCCGAACTGCTCTGTGAAGGTGTTGATTCAGAAGAAGTTGTTTCCTCTACCTTGCTACTTGAAGATGATGATTCTTCCACTTTAGAACTTGAACTTGTAGAAGGAGACGATGCATCATAGAAGTCCTTCAAAGATGATGTACGATTGCTTCCACCGGTTGATAGGTAAATCAATACAACTACCATCGCTACAACAATTACAAAGAAGAAGCTAGCTAGAACCGTTAAGACACGATTCGCAACAACGCCTTTCCCTTTTTGTTTCCGGTGTCGACGCTCTGATCTTGTTTCTTCCTCATTGTTTTCGTAAATATCTTCTTGCCATGGTTCTTTTTCCATACCTTACTCCTTGTTTTTTTTACATTTTCTTATTACAATATAAATATGAAAGTCACACTTATACCCGAACGGTGCATCGCCTGCGGGCTTTGCCAAACCTATTCTGAACTCTTTGATTACCATGATAATGGAATCGTTCGATTTTACGATGATCCAGTTGAATTGCAAAGAGAAATCGCTGAGACCAGCGATGTTCTGGAGGCCATCAAAAATTGTCCTACACGTGCACTCCTAAAAGATCCATCGTAGGAAGCAGGGAATGAATGTTATTGATTTTTTCTCATTTTTCCCACACTTACTAGTTTAGCATATTTCTAGGTAAAATTATAGTCTTTTTTGGTTATTTTTTTCCTTCAATAATAGAAAGGTCACTTTTTTCTTTGACGAGATAGAGTGGTCTTTTTTTGGTCTCTAGATAAATCTTACTGATATACTTGCCTAGAATTCCAATGGTCAGGAGTTGAATCCCTCCAAGAAAGAGAATGACAGCCATCAGAGAGGTCCAGCCAGATGTCGGATTTCCCAAGATAAGGGTCCGAAACACCACAAAAACAGTCATCATAAAAGAAATAAAACAAGATAGGAGTCCCGCTACAAAGGCTATACTCAAGGGAAAATCTGAAAAGTTAAGAATTCCTTCAATCGAGTAGAAAAAGAGTTGTCTAAAACTCCAACTGGTCTTGCCAGCCTGTCGTTCAACGTTTGGATAATCAAGATAGTGCGTTTTAAAACCCACCCAGGCAAAGAGTCCCTTAGAAAAACGATTGGATTCGGTCAGTGTTAAAATAGCATCTACCACAGACCTTCTCATCATGCGAAAATCACGGACACCTGAGGGCAAGGCTACTGGGCTGATTTTTTGCATGAGGCGGTAAAAGAGGTTCGCACAGAGACTACGGAAAAAGGGTTCTCCCTCCCGACTAGTTCTCCGTGTCCCAACACAGTCTATGTCTGCATTTTGGTCTAGTAAGGCTTTCATCTCAAGTAGCATACTAGGAGGATCCTGAAGGTCTGCATCCATCACGACCACCAAGTCTCCAGTTGCATGCTGCAAGCCTGCGTATAAGGCTGCCTCTTTCCCAAAATTTCGTGAGAATGAGACATAACGGACCGCAGGATTTTGCTCCCGATAGGCCTTCAAAAGCTCCAAGGTTCCATCGTTTGAGCCATCGTCTACAAAGACATATTCGACTTCTGCTCCCAAGTCAGGAAGCAGAGCTTCCACAGACTGATAAAAAAGAGGAAGTACTTCCTCTTCGTTTAGACATGGGACAATGATTGAAATCATCATCTTAGTCTTCAAATCCATTTGGATGCTTGCTTTGCCAACGCCACGCGTCTTCACACATTTGGGTGATGTCGAGTTCTGCTTCCCATCCGAGCTCTGCTTTGGCTTTTGCTGGGTCTGAGTAGCAGGCAGCGATATCACCTGGGCGGCGTTCTACGATGCGGTAAGGAATAGGACGTCCCACTGCTTTTTCCATATTTTGGATAATTTCAAGAACTGAGTAACCTTTACCAGTCCCAAGGTTATAAATGTTTAGACCTGAACCTTTTTGAAGTTTTTTCAAAGCTGCAACGTGACCTTTGGCTAGGTCTACAACATGGATATAGTCACGAACACCAGTTCCATCTTCTGTATCGTAATCATCTCCAAATACTTGCACTTGCTCTAGTTTGCCAACTGCTACTTGTGAAACATAAGGCAAGAGATTGTTTGGAATTCCGTTAGGATTTTCTCCCAAGTCTCCACTTTCATGCGCTCCGATTGGGTTAAAGTAACGAAGTAATACCACGTTCCATTCTGAGTCTGCCTTGTAGATATCGGTCAAAATTTCCTCTAGCATGAGCTTGGTACGACCGTACGGGTTGGTCACTGAAAGCGGAAAATCTTCTAAGATTGGAACTGTATGAGGGTCTCCGTAAACTGTCGCAGAAGAACTGAAGATGATGTTCTTACAGTTATTTTCTTCCATGGCTTTTAGAAGGCTGACAGTTCCAGCGATATTGTTGTCATAGTAGGCAAGAGGGATGCGTGTTGATTCGCCAACAGCCTTCAAACCAGCAAAGTGAATGACACCAGTCGGCTCTTCCTGCTTGAAAATATCTCTGAGGGTATCTGTGTCACGGATATCTGCCTCATAAAAAGGAATCTCGACTCCTGTGATTCTTTCAACAACTTCTAAACTTTTACGATTGCTATTGACAAGATTATCCACCACAACGACTTGATGACCTGCTTGGATCAACTCAATAACAGTGTGGGTTCCGATAAATCCAGCACCACCAGTTACCAAAATCTTTTCTTGCATCTTTCTTCCTCGATTCTCGGATTATTTTTTCTTATTTTATCATTTTTGATAGGGAATGTCATTTGACATCCTAAACCACCTGCTAAAATTTTAGTAAAATGCTTATACTCTTCGAAAATCAAATTCAAACCACGTCAGCGTCGCCTTACCGTACTCAAGTACAGCCTTCGGCTAGCTTCCTAGTTTGTTCTTTGATTTTCATTGAGTATTATTCGCTTTTTACTCGTTTGACATAGTTTGCAATTGGATAGTTTACTGGGGCCAAGGTCAACTCCTTGTCTTGGACCAGTTGAGCTAGATGATACCCGATGATCGGACCCGTTGTGAGACCTGATGAACCTAGACCACTAGCCACATAAACACCCGCTAAGCCTGGCACCTGTCCAAAGAAAGGGGAGAAATCACTGGTATAGGCGCGAATTCCTACACGCTCACCTGATGATTTCGCTTCTGCCAATGCTCGATAGTGAGGTAAGGCTGCCTCCTCCATTTGTTGAAGCAAGGTTTCATCCACCGTCAAGTCAAATCCCATATCATTTTCATGAGTAGCGCCTAAGGACAATTTCCCACCTGCAAAAGGGATCAAATCCCACTCCCCCTCTGGCATGACAACAGGGTAAGATGCTAGGTCTTCGGAGAGCTGATAATCTCGGAGTTGCCCCTTTTGGGGACGAACATCTACCTCATATCCTAAAGGTTCCAAAATGTCCCCCAACCAAGCTCCCGTCGCTAGAATAAGCTGATCAAACACCTCTTCGCCAATCTGATAGCCAGTTGCTAAAGGTGTCAGACTCACTTTTTCTTTGACCAGCTTGACTTGACTGGCTTCTAGCAGACGAGTCACCAAGAGTTGGCCATCTACTCTCGCTCCGCCAGAAGCATAGAGCAAGCGGTCGAATCCCTGCAAGCCAGGGAATAATTCATTTGCAGACGCTTGGTCTAAAATGGCTAATTGACCTATCAAGGGAGATTCTTCCCTACGCTGGAGTGCTAGTTCATAGAGTTCTTCTAACTTAGATTCATCCTTTTTCAAGAGAAAAACTCCCGAACGCTGGTAAAAGTCGATTTCCTGTCCTGACTTTTCTAAATCAGCCAACAAATCCACGTAAAAGTCAGCTCCCAAGCGCGCCATCTTATACCAGGCTTTATTACGGCGTTTTGAAAACCAAGGACTGATAATTCCCGCTGCAGCCTTGGTTGCTTGCCCCTTTCCATGGTCAAAAACGGTCACCTCTAGGTCACTTTCTTTCGAGAGGTAGTAGGCAGCTGTTGCCCCCACAATCCCTGCTCCGATTATGGCTACTCTTTTCATTGTCTTCACCTTCTAACTAGATATGGTGGAAAGGATTAGTCGATGCCTGACTAGGCAAGATATCAATAGTCCAGCTATTTTCTGCCTTCCATTGATTAAGGAGGTCAGCGATTTTTTCCACAAAAAGCACTTCGATATAATGTCCCGGGTCCAGCCCCAACAAGCCATCAGACAGCATGTCTTGGGCAGTATGGTAATAGATATCCCCAGTGATATAGACATCAGCTCCTTTTTCCAAAGCATCAGGATAGAAAGACTGACCACTACCACCACAGATGGCTACTCTTGAAATTTCTTTCAGCAAATCACTCTCTTGATAATGCACCATGCGAAGACTATCAAGACCAAAGACTTGCTTGACATGCTGAGCAAATGCTCCAAAAGTCTGTGGTTGAATGTCACCAATACGCCCAATCCCACGTTCTGGGCCTGTTTCCTGAAGATAAGTCGTCTCCTTGATACCTAGCATCTGGCAGAACCAGTCATTGAGGCCATTATCAACGATATCAATATTAGTATGGCTGACATAAACTGCGATGTCATGCTTGATGAGATCAATGTAAATCTGATTTTGCGGACGGCTAGCAACCAAGTCTTTGATGGGACGAAAAATCGGCGCGTGCTTGGCGATAATCAAATCCACACCCTTTTCAATAGCCTCTGCCACCGTGTCTTCACGAATATCAAGGGCAACCATGATCCTTTGGATATCCTTGTCTAGAGTCCCGATTTGCAGACCACGACTGTCTCCCTCCATAGAAAATTCTTGCGGACAAAAGGCTTCATAACGTTTAATCACTTCACTTGCTAACATGGAGCACCTCCTTGATGGCTTGAATCTTATGAGCTAGAACTTGACGTTCCTCCAGATTTTTTTCTGGGATTTGACTAAGAGCAAACTCTAGCTTAGTAGCTTCTTTTTGCCATTTTTGAACAAAGACTGGACTGATCTCTTTGGACAAGAAAGGACCAAAGCGAAGGTCACTGGCTGATAACTTCATTTGTCCCGCTTCCACCACCAAAATCTCGTAAAACTTGCCAGCTTCTTCTAAGATGCTTTCAGCTACAATCTGAAATCCGTGCTCTTGTAACCAGATGCGCAAGTCGTCTTCACGATTATTTGGCTGGAGAATCAAACGCTCTACATTAACTAACTTGTCCAAGCCTTCTTCCAATATGGTAGCAATCAAACGACCTCCCATGCCAGCAATGGTGATGACTGACACTTGGTCAGTCTCTTCAAAGGCTGCCAAGCCATTGGCTAAACGGACTTGGATTTTCTCCTTTAGACCGTGAGCCTCAACATTTTTAACCGCAGACTGATAGGGGCCTTCCACAACCTCACCTGCAATGGCACTTTTGATTTTTCCTCTTTCAACCAAGTCAATAGGTAGATAAGCATGGTCACTTCCCACATCTAGTAAAATAGCTCCCTGTGGTACAAAGGACGCCACCAATTCTAATCTCTTTGAAATCATCTTCTCTCACTTTCCAAAACTCTGTTACCTCTTATTATACCACATTTCATACTCTTCAAAAATCAAATTCAAACCGCGTCAACGTCGCCTTGCCGTACTCAAGTACAGCCTGCGGCTAGTTTCCTAGTTTGCTCTTTGATTTTCATTGAGTATCAGCTAGCAATCTTGCACCTAAAAAGACCGCAATCCACAGATTGCAGTCTTTCTTTATTTTCTAGCTTGATAACGACTGGTTAAGATAAATATCACAGTAAAGACAGCCATCATGACAAGGTAAACAGGGAATGTTTGTCCTGTAAGTGTCGAAATTTCAAGCAACTTTTGAATCATTGGGAAGAGAGCTGTAGCTAGGAAGCCTCCTACTGACCAAACAATCAAGAGGACACGCCAGAGGGTAAATGGCATGCAGGCTCTAAATACGGATAAGAAACCGATAGACCCAAGGAGATAATAGAGTAGGGTTGAGATTTCTAACTCTGACCAACCTTGGCTAGCCCCAAAGATTTTGACAAAAAGAACACTGAAGACGACCATAAGGGCACTTGGTAGGGCACGAAGCATGGATCTTCTGAGGAAATTTGGCTCAACAGGTTTGATATTTCGCTCAAAGGTCAGAACGAATGGCGGGAAACCTTCCACGAACTGGTCGACCATGGTAATCTGAATCGGAATGAAAGGGAAAATCAAGATCCATTCAGACCGTCCCAGAAGAGCACTGGCGATACAGATGACTGCGAGCAAGAAGGAATAGATGGTCTTTATCAAGAAAATCGGTGCAATATGGGCAATGTTATTGACCACACGACGACCTTCAAAGAGAATCTCAGGAACATCATTAAAGTCTGAGTTCAAGAGAACCAGATTGGCAATCTGACGCGTCGCAGGATCTCCCTCAGCCATCACGATAGAACAATCCGCCTCACGAAGGGCCAGAATATCATTGACTCCGTCCCCTGTCATAGCCGTTGTATGACCCGCTTTTTTCAGCGTTTGGATGATGAGTTTCTTTTGATGAGGGGAAACACGTCCGAAAATAGCTGTCTCTTCAGCCATGGCAATCAATTCCTCATCCGTAATTTTCGAGCAATCTACATAGCTGTCATAGTCTGCAAATCCAGCCTTCTGGGCAATGCTGGAAACAGTGACTGGATTGTCACCAGAGATAATCTTGAGGCCCACTTCCTGAGAACGGAGATAGTCCAGCGTCTCAGCGGCTCCTTCTCGAATCGGGTCCAAGATCTCCAGCAGTGCCAAGGCTTGAATATCAGATGGTTTTTGTGGCTTGTAGTGGGCTAGTTTTTCGTGACTGAGAGCCAAGACCAAGACACGAGAACCTCGCTCCAAGGCCTCTCTAGCTTCAGGGACTTCAGAGTCCAGCAACATCTCAGGCGCACCTAAGAAAACCGTTCCTAGCCCTTCTAACTCCATAGCCCCCCACTTGCGGTCGCTTGAGAAAGGAAGATTCGAAAGCATAGGATAGGCAACCTGTCCTTGGAAACGCTTGCGAATAGCCTGGGCTGTTGGATTTTTATCCTCACTATGGGCCATATAACTGGTCAGAATGCTGGCAATAGCCTCTTCACCATAAGTTTCCGTCAGAGGAAGAAAAGCCTCCACTTGCATCTTTCCTTGGGTGATGGTCCCCGTCTTGTCCAGACAGAGCATATCCACGCGCGCCAAGGTCTCGACAGAGTACATCTCCTGCACCAAGACCTTTTTCAAGCCCAGCTTGATCACCGCAGTCAAGAGCGAAGTTATGGTCAAAAGGGCGATTCCCTTGGGCAGCATACCCAAAAGGGCTGTTGACGAATTTACAACGGATGACTTGAGGGGCAAGCCTTTTAAAATAAAGGCCTCTAGCAGGAGAGCTAGACCAAAGGGAATGATAATCTTCCCAGTAAAACCAGCTAGCTTGTCTAGCGATTTCATGATACGGGAGTTGATCGGTTTCACTGTCTTAGCTTCCAGCATGAGTTTGGAAGCATAGTTGTCTGCCCCGACATGGTGAACTTGAGCCAAAACTGCGCCACTGGCTAGGAAACTCCCTGATAAAAGCAAGGCATCCACTTCTTTTTGCACCAAATCACTCTCACCCGTCAACATGGCTTCATTGACTTCCGCAAATCCTTCCAGAACCAGAGTATCACTAGGAATCTGCTCCCCAGCAGACAAACGAATGACATCTCCTAGAACCAACTCTTCTGGATTGAGAGCGACTTCTTGACCCTCACGGATGGTTTTGACCTTTTCCTTGGTCATGAGATTGAGCTTGTCCACCATATGTTTGGCCCGTAGCTCAGTCACAATCCCAGAAAAAGCGTTAAAGCAGATAACGGCAAAGAAAACCAGATTGCTCCAAGCCTGTACAAAGGCAAGCGCTAGGGCAATAACAAAGTTTAATGCGTTAAAAAGTGTAAAAACATTTCGTTTGATGATTTGCCAAGTACTGGTACTGGCTGAAGCGGTAAAGTCATTGACCAAACCTTGAGCCTGTCTTTCCTTGACTTCTCTTTGGGTTAATCCCATAATCTTATTTTTATCCATAAATTCTATCATATCATTTTTTTTAAAAGAATTCTAATCCCATCTAAAACTGTTGGCTGATAACTGAAAAAGTTTGCCAGTAGTCTTTTGATAAGGTATAATAATAAAAGCAATACAATCGAAGGAGTTCTCATGTTTTATACTTATTTGCGTGGACTAGTCATGCTGATCTTGTGGTCCATCAATGGCAATGCTCACTACCACAATACTGATAAAATCCCTAGTAAAGATGAAAACTATATCTTGGTCGCACCTCATCGTACCTGGTGGGATCCAGTATACATGGCCTTTGCGACCAAACCAAAACAGTTCATCTTTATGGCCAAAAAAGAGCTATTTAACAACCGCATATTTGGCTGGTGGATCCGTATGTGTGGGGCCTTTCCTATCGACCGGGAAAATCCTAGCGCTTCTGCTATCAAATACCCTATCAATGTCCTCAAAAAAAGTGACCGTTCCCTTATCATGTTTCCCAGTGGTAGTCGCCACTCAAACGATGTCAAGGGTGGCGTAGCCCTGATTGCCAAGATGGCCAAAGTCCGTATCATGCCGGTTACCTACACAGGTCCTATGACCTTGAAAGGCTTAGTCAGCCGTGAACGTGTAGATATGAACTTTGGAAATCCTATCGATATCTCAGATATCAAGAAAATGAATGATGAAGGGATTGAAATGGTTGCAGACCGCATCCAAGCTGAATTCCAACGTTTAGACGAAGAAACCAAGCAATGGCACAATGATAAAAAACCAAACCCACTCTGGTGGTTTGTCCGCATCCCAGCCCTCATCCTTGCTGTGGTTGTTGGTATCCTAACGATTATCTTTACCTTCATTGCAAGCTTTATCTGGAATCCAGATAAGAAGAGAGAGGCTCTTGGTTAAAAAATACAATTATCCCTTGGCTTTTGCCAAGGGATATTTCTTTTATTCGATTTTCCATTTTTGGGACAACCAGTTGGAAAAGGCTAGAAATCGCTCAGCAACTTGCTCATGATGCCCATAAGGATCAAAGACAAATTGACCAGTTGGATAGCGTTGCTGAAGGCTGGTATGGATCTGCTCAGCATAGGCTGGAGCTTGAGCCAAGCGATTGGTATGATGGGCTCCTTCTGTTTGACCATTCTGTAAATACAGCAAACAGTCCAAATTTTTCACCCTTTCATCCTTGCAATAAGTCGTAAAATCAGGAAACCAAAAGGAACCGCAGATAGAGAAGATACAGGAGACCTTGTCAAAGCTGAAAAGACTGTATACTGCTGCCAGACCACCTAGTGAGTAACCTCCATAAGCAAGGCGATTTTTGTCCAGACGATAAAGTGACTGCAACTTGTCTAAAAGATCTCCAAATAAATGACCATGATAGGTATTTGCCTGACCGCCAAAATCTGGAGCCCCATCTCTCAGAGCAGCTGCCTTCCATGGAGTGTAATCGTCTAGGCGATTTTTAGAGGTCAAACCAACTAAAATTACAGATTCTGAAAGGGAAGATAGAAAATCCAAGTTTCCATCATTCAAGAGAATAGCTGGATAGGTTTGATTAGGGTCATAGGTCGAAGGAAGACTGACTTTGACTTGGATCCCTTCCCAATCAAACTCATTATTTATTGATAAAGTCATTGATTTTCTCAAGGGAATCAATCACTGCTGGACCATAGTCCATCAACTCATCGTAAGAAATGGTCATGATTTTTTGATTCTTAATAGCAGGAACATTTTCCAAAACTTCATTTGCCTTCATCAACTCTACTGCGTTGGCATCCAATTTTTTGTTGCGGTCACTAGTTACATAGATAATCAACTCCGGATCCATTGACACGAGATTTTCCAAGGTCAAGCCTGATGTTCCCGTTGCAACGTTAGTATAACCAAGTTGATTTAGAAGGCTCTCTTGCAAAGCAGACTTGTAAGCGCCGAAGGTTTCGTCGTTATAAGCAACCATAATCAAAGCCTTTTTCTTTTCACCTTGGCTTGCTGGGTTTGCTTTCTTAACAGCGTCAATTTTAGCTTGTAATTGGGCTGCGTATTCATTAGCCTTGTCCTGAACATTGAAAATCATTCCAAGATTTTTAACGTCTTCTACAATATTTCCCAAATCTTGCTGAATCGTTGAGAGAGAAGCTTTTTGCGTATAGACTGGGATTTTGTTTTCATTCCAAGTGCTAACTGTTCCCAAGGATTTTTCAGAAAACATCATGTTTCGACCCATCACAGCGTCTGGCTCATAAGAAAGGACTGTTTCTTGTGAGACTGTTTTTTTATCGCCAATTTGAGGAATCGTCGCAATCGCGTCCTTGTATTTGTCCGTCACAGCATTGTCCGGGTTGAGCATGCCAGCAATTTTATCCTTCAAGCCTAACTCCAATAAGATTTCAGTGGTTGAAAGATTGTTGGTGATAACTTTTTCAGGTGCCTTGTCAAAAACTTGTTCGACTTCATTCCCTTTAACGTCATAGGTTTTGACCGTTAGTGGATAAGTCGTCTCTGTGCTGGCCTTTTGACTTGTTTCTGTGCTAGACTGTGTGGTAGTTTTTTCTGTAGTAGTGTTACCACAAGCTGCCATAGTTAGGGTAGCTACTGTTACGAGTAAAATGCTTAGTGTTTTTTTCATTTTGTTTTCCTTTTCTTTCTTATAAATAGTGAATCATCGCTTGCTGATCCTCGGTCCAAGTAACCTGACTTTGAACTCCGTATACAGTTTGCAATGACTCAGGGGTGATGGTCTCCTTTGGAGTCCCTTGGTAAAGGATTTCTCCCTCTTTCATCAGATAGAGATAATCCGAATAGCGACAAGCAAGTTGAATATCATGCAGAACAGCTAAAACATTGACCTTGAGATTCTTCACAATGGCCAACAAGTCTAGTTGATACTTGATATCCAGGTGATTGGTTGGTTCGTCCAGAAGCAAGAGAGTCGGTTCTTGCGCCAAGGCGCGGGCTAATAAGACTCGCTGCTTTTCTCCACCTGACAGAGACGAATAGAGACGAGTTTTCTTCTCGAGCATATCCACCTTGACGAGAGCATCTTGAACGAGGGCATAATCTCTTTCCTTTTCCTTCTGTAAAAAAGAGAGGTGGGGAGTTCTTCCCAGCAAGACGATTTCCTCAACTGTACAATCAAACTGCAATTGATTAAACTGGGTAACAACTGCCATTTGCTTGGCTGTTTCTTTGAGTGACCTATGCTCCAGTGGCTTTCCATCTAGGCTTATCAAACCTTTTTCCGCCTTTTCCTGACGATAGAGGAGTTTAAGCAGGCTGGTTTTCCCACTTCCATTTGGTCCTAGTATCGTGTGAAATTGATGCCCCTCAACCTTAAGAGAAACTCCTTTGAGGATTTTTTTCTCTCCCAGTCCAAAGTGGACATCCTGACAAATCAAGTCCATATCAGGCCCTCACCTCCCTTCGCCTACCTCCAACAATGTAGATAAAGAAGGGAGCACCTACTAAGGCTGTGAAAATACCAATCGGCAACTCAGCGTTTGGAATGATGATACGGGAGAGTACATCTGCCCAGATGACAAAGAGGGCACCCAGCAAGGTCGCAACAGGAAAAAGCCTCTTGTAATTCGTTCCTACTAACCCTCGAGCTAAGTGAGGAGTAATCAGTCCAACAAATCCAATAATCCCACAAGTAGCCACCAAGACAGCCGTCAGCACAGCCACCACGGTCACGTAAAGATACCAATAGAAGCGTAAGGGAATTCCCAAAGTTAAAGCAGCCTCATCTCCCATCATCATCGCATTAAAAACACGATACTGAGTAGCGAAAAATAGAAAGGCTAATCCTACTACTATAGTTGGCAGGACTAAGTCAGACCAAGTAGTCCCTGCAAGCGAGCCCATAGTCCAAAACTTAATGGTCATCACACTGTCCGCATTAGCGCCAACTGAGATAATAAAGTTGGAAAATGCCAGAAAGAGAGCATTGACCACCGTTCCTGATAAGATCAGACTAGAAGTCGTCATCCTTCCCTGCATAGAGGCAATGATAAGGACAGCGATTGTTGCCAAAATAGCTCCAAGGAAAGCTCCAAGGCTAATCACCAATTTTAAACCAAGAATGATGCTCAAAGTTGCCCCTAGAGTTGCACCCGCAGAAATTCCTAAGACATAGGGCTCTGCGATGGGATTGTTCACTGTAGACTGCATCACGCTACCACACATAGAAAGACCAGCCCCTACTATCAGACCTAACAATACTCGGGGGAATCTCATGTTCCATACAATGGCAAGAGTGGACTTGGAAACCTCTCCTATCTCAAGAGGAAAACCCAACCTGCTCAAAATAATCCGATAGGTATCTCCTAGATCAATCGCAACGGATCCCATTGAAACTGCTAGAAAGAGCGAAATCCCTAAAGTAGCTAGCAAAATACCTAAAAGTAACACAAATTGCAGGTCCCGTCGGCTTCCAGAAAATTTGGAAAGCATGCAAACCTCCTTTGATAGAATCTTAAAAATTTAGAAAATTCTCATAAAAAGTATACCATATTTTCAACAATGGAACAAGATGAGAAAAATAAATATAGTTGGTCTTACAGTGCTAATAATCGTAACCGAAGATTATACTTGGGTATATCGAGGTAAAGTGACAACATAAAAAGCCCTCTAAAATTAGAGAGCTGATTTGAGCCCGGGCTAAAATCCTAGTGAAACAAAAAAATCTACACGATCAGAAAAGTCTCTATCGTGCCATTTTCATACATGATGTATAGTCCAAGTAGAATGAATACTATGGGCACAATGATTCGCTCGTATTTTTCAATTGTCTCGAATATTAACGGAATAGAGGATAACATCCGACTAATCTCGCAAAAGATAATTATGCCGATTACAAACACAAGCAACGCCACGAGGGTCTGTGACCAATCTAACGAAGCAAAATAAGGTATATAGATACCTAAATTATCTCCGCCAGACGCAATTGTCAGCAATGTAACTGTCCAAAACAGTTGATTTGCCTTGCTTTGTTCTAATCTTTCAATAATTTCTTCCTCTTCTTCCTCACCTTCTCCAACAATTGCAAAGCGAATCCCTAAATAGATAGGGATTAAACCAAGCAATCCAACCATCCATTCTTCAGGCATGAAATTAACGACATAAGCAGCAACTAAACTCGCCCCTACAAGTAAGCCTGTTCCTAGATATTGCCCCGCATAAATATGCCATTTCTGTTTTTTCTGTGATAGCTGTGCAAATAAAATAATTAAAATAATTAAATAATCGATACTGGTGGAAATATAAACACCAATAGCAGATATGATTGTCTGTCCCATAAAAACCTCCTGTATTAGTTAGTAATAAATCAGCAGATTTTAGGAGAGCACAGACACATTAATTTAGCTATCGCTAGTGGGTAATGTCGAACGTAGGAAAGCATTTTACTCCTCCTCAAAACGTAGTTACAAAGTAATTTCTAACTGGAATTCGGTGACTACTTCCATGTAAAGTATAACATACTATACTTTACTTCGTAAAGTGTGGGCTCTCCGAGGGGGCTTGCAGACAGTTACTCGGCTTGAAAAGCCGAGTAACTGCGCACCTTCATGGTGTCATTAGCTGATACTATTTGAGGTTTTTGTAGTCTCCAAAATTGTGACCGATAAAACCGAGGTTAAGTTGAAGAGACGGAGCCGCAGGTTTTTGTAGTCTCCAAAATTGTGACCGATAAAACATAAACATGATTAATTGGAAATTGCGTTTAGTTTTTGTAGTCTCCAAAATTGTGACCGATAAAACACGTGCAAATTTATCTTTATCAATTACGAAGTTTTTGTAGTCTCCAAAATTGTGACCGATAAAACTCAATAAAAAAGCCCTCTGAATATCAGAGAGCTGATTTGAGCTTGGGCTAAAATCCTAGTGAAAAAGATAAAACTCCTTGTGTTCATCGAACACTGTGTCCTTTCCCTATTTTCATACTGATTTTTAACGCCCTTAGCATCATGATTCTTGCTGGATAAAACGTTTATAGACTAAGCGGCAAGCCGAAGATTGTACAAAAATGTTAGTGAAACAAAAAATCTCCCCGAAGGGAGATGATCTGGTTTATTTTACCTTACAGTGCTAGGAACCGTAACCGAAGATTATACTTGAGTATATCGAGGTAAGGTGACAACGCAACAAAGCTACCCAATTTAGAGTAGCTTTATTATCAAGATATGCTCAATTGAACACGGCCTAAGCACTTGGCAAAAAAGATAAAATCTCCTAGAAACTGAAGTTTCTTCGTCAATTTTCCTATTTTTGCTTTGTGTTTTTGACGGCCTTTGTATCTTGAATTAGCGACGAAGTCCTAGAGAGTTGATCAACTCACGGTAACGGTTAACGTCGTTTTTACGCAAGTATGCAAGCAAGTTACGACGGCGACCGATTTTCTTCATCAATCCACGGTAAGTAGCGTGGTCTTTTTTGTGTTGTTTGATGTGTTCGTTAAGGTGGTTGATTTCCCAAGTAAGGACAGCAACTTGAACCTCTACTGAACCTGTATCACCTTCGTGACGTGCATATTGTGCGATGATTTCATTTTTTTTCTCTTTTGAGATTGCCATGATGTTTCTCCTTTTTATTTGGCTTCATCCGAGTGACAGGTTGGCATGCCTGTAACCAAGAAGAAGTTATTTGTCTTTACGACAGTTCTTATTCTACCAAGAAGCAGGGACTTTGTCAACTGATTTACTGTTTAAAACCATGAATTACTCTACTGATTTCAGAGCTTCGAGCATATCTACCTTTCTTACAATCAAGTCACTCTTTACTATCATTATAAGGCTTTTTCAACTAGTTGAGAACTAGAAGCAAAAAACAAAAAAGCCTAGGAACCCTAGGCTTTCTGTTTATAGATTATTTTCCAAGGTAGTATTCAGAAACTACGTTCAATTTTTCGTCAAATTCGAATACCAATGGTGGGAAGTTAGGGATTTCCACGTCCATGATTTCGTCATCTGACAAGCGTTTGATGTGTTTTACAAGGGCACGGATTGAGTTACCGTGAGCTCCTACGAATACGTTTTTACCATCTTTAAGAGCTGGAGCGATTTTGTCTTCCCAGAATGGAAGGGCACGTTCCAAAGTCACTTTCAAGTTTTCAGCATCTGGGATAACTGAGTCGTCAAGTGAAGCGTAACGACGGTCAGTGTGAGCTGAATGCTCATCATCACGATCCATGTTTGGAGGCAATACATCGTATGAACGACGCCAGATGTGAACTTGCTCATCACCAAATTGCTCAGCAGCTTCAGCTTTGTTTTTACCAGTCAAACCACCGTAGTGACGTTCGTTCAAGCGCCATGATTTTTCAACTGGAACCCACAATTGGTCAGAAGCTTCAAGAGCCAAGTTTGTTGTTTTGATCGCACGTTTCAATACTGAAGTGTAAGCTTGGTCAAATTCGATACCAGCTTCTTTGATCAATTTACCAGCGTCAATCGCTTGTTGTGTACCTTTTTCAGACAAATCAACATCAGCCCAACCAGTGAAAAGGTTAGCTTTGTTCCATTCAGACTCACCGTGGCGAGCAAAAACCAATTTTACCATTAGATGGATTCTCCTTTTATTTTTCGAGGTTTCCCTCGTTTATCTATTCTATTTTACACAATTTTTCACAAAAAAGCTAGTTAAAATCAACTAAAAAGAGAGAACAGTGTCCTCTCATCTAGTTATTATTAATTCGCGATATTCAATCAAGAAACGATTGCAATTATTTGTTATTTAAAGCATCAATTAAACGATCAGTATTCTTAGTTACATTAGTATCATTGTAACGATTATGAATTAGACCTTCAATTGTTTCTTTGCAATTTTCAAGATTAGCTTTTTCAAATACTACCACACTGACAACATGTGTTCCACCAGAAGTAAGATGCAAAACTAGTAGAGTTTGAAAAGCACTTAGCACTGTTAATACACCATAAGCCACTAATATCAATCCCCCGATAAATGAATTTTGCATCATTGAAAGGCCGATAAGAGCGAAAATGATACCCCAAGCAAATGATTTGAAATCAAGACGAAATGAACTATCTACACTTGCAACATGATCAACAGGAATGGTTTTATTTTGAGAACCCAGTGGAATAACTTTTAAAATAGTATTAGGGTTAGAAGTTTTTATAAAGACTCCCTCTAAAGTAATGGAAGCTTTTAAATACGATGCAATGAAAGATTATTTCATAATATTCTCTTTTTATTTTTTCAAGTTGTATTACATCATGTTTTCTTATAAACAAAGTATAAATTTCTAATTATCTTTTTATATTTTCTTAAATGCTCGTAAAGCCTTATTCTATGTGCTTTCGAGTATTTTTACTGTAGGAAGATACTTCACGTTTCTTTGCATATTTCCTCATGTCTTAGCTGTCAGAAGTGGTAAATAAGTAGTAAATTCATTTGTACTACTAAGCAACAAGACGCTCCTGTTGCTTCTCTTTATTCAAGCGTTTCATTTCTGCCATTGCAGAATCGAATGTTGCATGTGCGTAATAGTTCAGCGTCATGGCTATATTAGCATGTCCCATAATGTACTGTAATGCCTTTGGATTCATTCCTGCATTTGCATAGTTGGTACAGAATGTATGTCGCAAACTATGTGGAGTGATGTGTGGCAATTTATCCTCGTTATACTTATTGTATTTCTTAACAAGACCTTTCATCATGCCGTTGTAATCACTTGCCACTTTTGGATAGTTCTTTCTATTAAGAAAGAGGAAATCACTATATCCATCAATCTCAACACGCTTATCATTCTTTCGATTCGCTAACACTCGCTTAAATGCTTGATAGGCTTCTTCAACCATAGGAACTTGACGTTCGCCACTTTTGGTCTTTGGTGTTTCAATGTAGTACCCAATTTCAGTATCTCTCAATAGCTGATGGTCTATATTGACAAGACGATTCTCAAAATCTAAATCTGGAAGTGTCAAACCACCAAACTCTGAAATACGAAGACCTGTTTTTAAGAGTATCAGAATTTCATCATAATTTTTGCTGTAGGTTTTATCAGCTTTTGCAAAGGCTAACAGTTTTTCTTCCTGTTCTTCTGTTAGTACGGTCTTAGGGACAGTATCATCATCAAGAACTGCTTTCAGTTGAAAGTCAAATGGATTCTTCCGAACACAATCATCTTGTATAGCAATATAGAATGAAGCCTTTAAAGAACGTTTGTAGTTATTGATGGTTTGATAAGCATAACCATTTTCACTCATTCTAATAGCCCATTCTTTAGCGTCTGATGGCTTAATACTGTCAATACTTCTTGCACCTAACTTGTCTTTCTTCAAAATATCCATAAGATATTTGCGTCCAGTTTCAGTATTTTTTCTAACCTTTGGTCTTTGAGCGTTCTGTTTTGCGTAAAGCTGGCAGAGTGTCATTTTCTTTCCTACAACATCAATACCATCATGAATGTCTTTCTGTAACTCTGCGATTTTCTCTCTAAGTGAGATACAATCACGCTTTCCTGCTGGTACTAGGTCTGTAGCCACAAGTTTCCACGAGTAAACAAATTGCGGTTCTCCAAATGAATCTATATATTTGTATAAGTATCTTCCGTCTTTTCGTTGGCTCTCTCCAGTCTTTAAGATTCGACCTTTATTGTCACGTCTTTTTTCTGACATGGCATTTGCTCCTTTCCTTTATGGAAAGAGCCTTGATACGACTTAATACTATTTTATCATATACAAGACCCTTTGGCGACGCTAGATTGCGTCCAATGTATCTATAATTTTTTCAAATTGTTTTCGTTTAATCTGAATACGATTGCCATTCATAATCAGCCAATTTGCATTTTTATTTTCCTCTGCCAAGCGTCGTAGCTTGTTTTCGCCAATACGAAAATATTTTGACGCTTCTTCAATGGTTAGGGTATAACGTTCCCAAATAGGAATGTCAGTCTGCTTCATAAAATCCTCCTTTCCAAATCACTTATTTGGATTTCATAAAAGTTGTTTTACCAGCAATCGAACAGCTTTAGCAAAGCTCACGGGAGTTCCACCCCTGCATGGTTCTCATGTAGCCATACTCATTGCCTGCGACGGTTTTATCACGCTCGGACTATTGACTGTATGGGAGTATCATTATCACGATAAGAATGTCGTTGCAGGCAATCCTGCTAAAGATTGCTTCTCGGATCACTAACATGAATCGCTCGCTATCTTTATAAGATAGGTCATGGCGGTTAGTTCCGTTGGCTCTTTTCTTATCGAAACGTATTCGATTACTTTTATTCAGTTTTCAAAGAACAATGGCTCGTTAGCCTATCAAAACACATTGAAAGCTCAATATGCTTTGGTGGAATAACAAACCTCCCTGTTCGGGAAGCGTGGAATGGTTTAGCACGCTTCCACGAAAAAATGGGACTATTTAATTTCGAACGATAAAATCTTAGAGATGAGTTTCGTTTCCATTCTGCCACGTAGGGTTTCATCAATAACCATATGAGAATTTCCATATTCGTCTGTCATGCGACGTAATGAACGTTTTGAGGTATACCCTCGATAATGTTTAACAATCTGATTAATTGCTTCCACGTCGCCATCTGTCGCCTTTACAATGAGGGGGAAGGGGACCCTTGGATAGGCTGTTTTCATTCTTTACACTCCTTCATGAATTCTTTAATCATGGCTAGTCCACTTATTCGATGACGATAAACAGTCGAACGATTCAAATTTAGTAACTCCGCAATCTCCACATCACTCATATCCATAAAGTAATGAAGTAAAATAATGTTCCGTTTTTTCTCTGAAAGATGACGCAGGGCTTCACTTAATAAATCACTTTCAACATTGATTCTTAATCCAAATAATTTAAATAGTTGGAAATCAGTGACGTACGTATCAACAGTAGAAAAAGAGTTGACAAGGTAGTTATCTATATCAGAAAACGAGACTTCTTTTGCTGATAGTCTGTCTAGATGTTTGAAGTAATCTTTTCGTTCATCTTCAATAACTTGTTTGCAGATATAGTCAAACTGATTTTCTATGGTTTCTTGAAAAGAAGATGGTTTCATGTTTCTCACCCCCTTTCTGTCTAGGAAAGGAAGTGAGCCTTGCTCTTTTATCTCCTTTCACTCTTAGTCCCAATGTGAAAGGGGGATTTGTTGCATTACTGATGAATAAACTTTGTAAAAAAGTTCTGAATAACCAAAAAAGCACACAAACAGATTGATTTCTCTGTTTACATGCTTTTATTTTTCTATCTATATGATTTATAAAACCACATTGGTGGACGTACTTATCTATTGCAGATAGACGACTTTTTTTGATAAATACTCAATGTGGGGAACTTGATTGTATGTGATATACTTCATGGCGACTTTGACCTCCAACAAACCGCCATTTGGAAGTAAGATACAATATTTTAACAGCATAAATAGCACTACCATATAACGGTTTTTTTTATTGGCGTTTAGTAGTGCTTTTTATTAAATATGAACCTATAAACTATATAACATGTTTTTCTATACCTGTTTCTAATTCAGTAGGAACAATAAAATGTATAGAGGTGGTCTACTATGCGTAAAAAAGAAGATAAATATGATTTTAGAGCCTTTGGTTTAGCCATTAAAGAAGCTCGATTGATTCATGATTATATCGATCAACCAAAATATTCAAAAGCTTGCGCATCATTGGATGATGGATTCGAAGACGCCTTTCAATATACCGTACAAGGAAATTCCCACAATCGACTAAAGAGTACCAATCTAATTGAACGACTGAATCAAGAAGTACGCAGAAGAGAAAAGATTATTCGCATCTTCCCCAATCAAACATCAGCCAATCGCTTAATTGGAGCCGTTCTTATGGACCTACATGATGAATGGATTTATTCTTCAAGAAAATACATCAATTTTGATAAGTAGAAATGGTAAAAACATTGTATAGCATTTTACACAGGAGTCTGGACTTGACTCACTTCTATTTTTCATTTTTTTAAACTATTTAATACTAATGTCTTTTATAATAGCTTTTCATATATTATATAATCAATCTTTATAAGTCCTTTTATAAATTTCTTTTCTACCATTTTCGATAAATTCCTGTTTAATATTTTTAATTCCATAAACAATAGTTTCAATAGGATAATATTCTTCAACTATATCTTGATATTCTTTTGCTTTCTCAATATCTATATTTCCATACATTCTTAATATATCTTCTCCAAAATTTGTTCCTATTTCTTCTTCACTATCTTCAAGTAAGTATATAAAATCACAATATTCATCTATAATTCCAGAATCTCCAAAATCAATTATTCCAGTTAATCTATTATTGCCATCTAACAATAGATGATTACAACTAAAATCATTATGGCATAAACACTTTTTACCCTCAAAAACTGTTGTTGCATTTAGTCTTTCCATAAAACTTTCTATATAATCTTTTTCTATATCAGTTAAATCATTATAAATAGTTTCACGAGTCAAGTCCAGACTCCTGTGTAAAATGCTATACAATGTTTTTACCATTTCTACTTATCAAAATTGATGTATTTTCT